>JABWCR010000015.1 GCA_013359125.1 Armatimonadota bacterium
CGCTCCAGATTTTTGCGGGGTTTCCGATAATCGTTTCTGGCACAATCGCCAGGGTTGGCGAGACGCCGAGGCGGTGGTCGGATGAGTTTAAGGATCAATACGAACGTCGCGGGGATGAACGCCCTGCGCAATCTAGGCATAGCGGGCGAGTCGGTGGGGCGCACCATCGAGCGCCTCTCGTCGGGCTTGCGGGTGGTGCGCGCGGGCGACGATCCCGCGGGGCTCATCATCTCCGAGAACCTGCGCAGCTACATCGGCTCCATCACCCAGGCCGTCAACAACAATCAGGACGCGGCCAATCTGGTCAAGACCGCAGAGGCCGCCCTCGACGAGACCCATAACGCTTTGCGCGCCATTCGGCAACTGGTCATCCATGCCGGAAACACCGGCGTCAACGATTCCACCGCCCTCCAGGCCGACCAGACCCAGGTCCGATCCCTTATCGAGAGCATCGACCGAATCGCCACCCAGTCCAGCTTCGGCGGCAAAAAGCTGCTGGACGGAACCGGAGGCATCGCGGCCCAGGTAACCGATCCCTCTCGATTGGCCGGAGCCTACATCGGCGGCACCTTCGCCGGAGCCGCCACCGCCTCGGGCTATGTCAGCGTCAGCGTCGTTACGCCCGCCGCCCGTGCCGTCTACACCGGCACCGTCGCCTATGGCAGCCTGGCCTCCACCATCAATCAGACCGGCAGCATCGTGCTGAACGGGCAGACGATCGCCTTCTCTGCCGGAGACACCGTGCAGACCCTCATGGACAAGATCAACGCCGCGGGCGCCGTTACCGGCGTCTCCGCCCAGTTCTCCACCACCACGGGCACGGCCGGAATGATCAAACTGACCCATCGAGAGTTCGGATCCCAGCACGCCATCTCCTTCCACGACGCCTTCGGCGCGATCTCCGCGGCGGGCACCGGCGTCAACAACGCCGGCACGGACGGCGTCGCCAACGTCCAGGCCATGACCGCCAACGGCCCGGCCGCCACCCTCTTTACCGGAGGACGAGCCACCGGAGACAGCGGACTCCGGCTCCGAGACGCCTACGGCAACTCCCTGCTGCTGACCGAACAGGGCAATCTGACCACAGGCACCGTCAACCTGGCCGTCGTTACCGCGGGCAATCTGCAGTTCCAGGTCGGACCCAGCGCCGGAAACTGGGTGCGCTTCAGCCTCTTCGACGCGCGCGCCAACCGATTGGGCACCACCGTCGCCGCCGGACGAAGCGTGGCGACCATCGATGTGACGAACGTGAACCAGCTGGACCAGGCGCTGGCGATACTGGACGAGGCGATCATGCAGGTGTCGAGCCTGCGAGGCGACCTGGGTTCGTTCCAGCGCAACATTGTGGAGACCAACATCCGAAGCCTGAACATCGCCAAGGAGAACCTGGCCGCCAGCGAAAGCCAGATCCGAGACGCCGATTTTGCCGCCGAGGTTACGGCGCTGACCAAGCAGCAGATATTGATGCAGAGCGGGCTGAGCGTGCTGGCCCAGGCCAACAGCATCCCCCAACAAGTGCTGAGCCTGCTGAGATAACGGCTCCCTTTTCGAACCCTGAACAGGTCGCCTGTTCAGGGTTCCGATTCGTACTCATTTTTGTGCTACATTTCGATAGATTCCCGTTCGCGCAATGGTCGCGAGAGAGGCCGGCGGGGACGCCGGCGGTACTTAAACTTCAAAACAGGCGGGGGAGTTCCGTTAACTTAGGTAACATTTATTGGTGAAGCGGTACACAGAATCGGACGCGGAGAAGATTCTACGGCGGGCGGCGGAGCTTCAGGCCGCATCGGAGGCGCCCCTGTCCGGATCGGCAGGCGCGACGGAAGACAATCTGCTGGAGATTGCGCAAGAGGCCGGCATTGATCCCGCCTTCGTCCATCAAGCCTTGCAGGAGCAAGACCAGCGCGCAACCAAAGGCCAAGAAAAGTGGCTCGGCGCGCCGCCCGAGCACAGCATCGAACGCGTGGTCGGGGCGCCGATGACGCCAAAGGCCTGGGATGCCATCCGCGCCGCGCTCAACCACACTTATCGTCAAAGCAACGCGGGCGAGCAGATCGGCGATGTCTACACGTGGCATCACAAGCACGAATTAGGCTCGGTGCACTTTTCGGCGTCCCCTGTCAAGGGCGGCAAGTTTCGTTTGCGACTATCGCACTACATCGACGACGCAGTCTCCGTCGGTCTGGTGGTTACGATCTTCGCCATGATCGCATCGGGCGGCGCGATTGCAACGCTGACCGACTTTCTCGGCGTGTTCAAGGCTGTGCTGGCGGCGCTCACGGCTCTCTTGGTTTATGGCGTTTATTGGAGAAGCGCCCGAAGCCAGTATTTGCACGACAAGCGAAAGATTCGAGAGATGATGTCGCGCATTGTGCAATCGATCGAAGAGGCCGAGGCTGCCGAGCCAATCGTGGAGCAAGCAGCCGAAGAAGTCGTCCGGCTGATGGAGTAGGGTCGGTATACTCTCTCTTGTGAAGGCGCGGGACAATCTTTATCGCCAGGCGGTCGATCTCATTCAGGATCAAAAGCCCTTTGTGATGGCGGTGGTCGTGGCCAAGTCGGGCTCGACGCCGCAGGCGCCCGGCGCAAAGGGGCTGTTCGCTCTTGACGGGCGCGTGTTCGGCACCATTGGCGGCGGATGCCTGGAGGCCGAATGCCGGCGCATCGGGCTGGAGCTTTCTTCAGACGATCCGCCGAGACAAATCGAGCTTCAGTTGGACGGCGACTTTGGTTGGGACGACGGCCTGATCTGCGGCGGACGCGCGCACATCTTGATCGATCCAGCCCCGCAGAAGCATCTTGAAGCCTTCACCAAGGCGGTCGAGGCGACCCATCCCGGCGCATTGATTTGGCGGATGGAAGAGGGCGAACTCACAGTCGAGTGGCTCCAGCAGCCCGAAGCGGGCATCGCATTCGATGCGCTTTTCGACCGACGAGAGCGGTACGAGGCGCGCCCCGACGGCTTCGTCTATGCCGAGCCCGTTTTGCCGCGAGAGAGGCTCGTTATCTTTGGCGCCGGGCATGTGGGCGCGGCCATTGCTCGGTTCGCTTCCCTGCTCGATTTTGAGGTGATCATCACGGACGACCGACCAACGTTCGCCTCTTCGGAGCGTCTGCCGTTCGCCGACCGAGTGATCTTAGGCGATCCGGTCGAGACGGCAAAGTCGCTTCAGTACGACCCGGATACCTTCGTAACGCTGGTTACACGAGGACACCGGAACGATGCGCAAGTACTGCGAGAGCTCATTCACCACCCGGTCGCCTATTTGGGCATGATCGGCAGTCGGCGCAAAGCCGAGGTGATGAAACGGAGGTTCTTGGAAGAGGGGGTCTGCGACGAAGCGGCTTTTGACCGGGTGCGCTCCCCGATGGGACTGGACATTGGATCAGAAACCGTTGAAGAGATCGCGCTTTCGATAGTCGCCGAATTGGCTCAAGTAAGGGCCTCGCGCCGCTCGCCGCGCCGCGCCTATGCCAGGCCGATCAAACCATGAAGATTGTCAAAAGCGCGGCTTCCTACATTGTCGCATTCACTATTCTGGCGCTGTTCATGCTCCCCTTAGTCTGGGTCGTGCTGACTTCGTTTAAGACTCGCGTGCAGGTTTTCGACAACCCTCTCAAGGTGTTCTTTACGCCGACGCTGGACAACTATCGCGCTGTGTTCGCCTCGGAGTTCATGAGCAACATGGCCAATAGCTTCGTCATCGCGGGGCTCAGCGCGCTGTTCTCGCTGGCGGTGGCGGCGCCCTGCGCGTTTGCGTTCAGCCGTTATCCTCGAGCATTGCCACGGTCTGACAACGCGCTTTTTTGGGTGCTTTCGTTGCGCATGTTGCCGCCCATCGCGGTCGTCGTGCCTTACTATCTTGCGCTACGATCGTTGGGGTTGTTGGACACTCATTTGGCGCTGATCGTGATCTATTCGGTCTTCAACATTTCCTTTGCGGTGTGGCTTCTGAAGGGTTTTTTCGATGAAATACCGCCCGAGATCGAGGAAGCGGCGAAGGTGGAGGGTTGGCGGCCGTTGCAGGTTTTTTTGCGCGTCAGTTTGCCCTTGGCACGCAGCGGTTTGGTGGCAGCTGGGCTATTTTGTTTGATACAGAGCCTCAACGAGTTTCTCTTGGCGCTCTTGCTCACATCGAGCAAGGCGGCCACGGGGCCGGTGGCCATCAGCAACTTTCAGCGCTTTTTTGGGGTCGATTGGGGTCAGATGTCGGCCGCGGCGGTGATCTTTATGGCGCCGCCGCTGATCTTTGCGTTCTTGGTGCGCAATCACTTGGTGCGCGGCATGAGCTTTGGCGCCCGTTAGCGCAGTCCGATGGCCGCACGCGCTAAGTCCATCGTTTCTTGCGCGACTTTGCGCGCCTTTGCCGCGCCTTGCTCCAGTATGGCTTCGACCTTTTCGGGATGGGCTTCGTATTCGGCGCGTCGCTGGCGAATAGGCTCTAGCGCACGATTGATCGCCTCGGCCAGTTCTCGCTTGCAGGCCACGCATCCCCTATCGCCTCCGCGACACTCTCTTTCCACGATCGGCGCGGCTTCAGCGTTGTAAATCTGATGGAGCGCGAAAACGGGACAGCGTTCGGGGTGGCCGGGGTCTTTCAGTTTGATCTTTTCGGGATCGGTGAACATCTGGCGAACGCGCTCGTTGACCGTCTCCTCGCTATCGATCAGATAGATCGCGTTGTCGTACGATTTGCTCATTTTGCGCCCATCGATGCCGGGCAGGATCGGCACCTCGGTCAGGATGGTCTCTGGCTCTGGGAACACTTCACCATAAAGATGGTTAAATCGGCGGCATATCTCGCGGGTCAACTCCAAATGAGCCGACTGGTCTTTTCCGACCGGCACGCCTTTTGGACGATAAAGGAGAATGTCGGCGGCTTGAAGCACCGGATAACCGAGCAAACCGTAGGAAGGGCTTACGATGTGAAGCTGCTCGCGCTTCTCTTTCCATGTCGGTACGCGCTCCAGCCAGCCCAGAGGCGTAACCATTGAGAGCAGAAGATGCAGTTCGGCGTGCTCTTTGACGTGAGATTGGATGAAGATCGCGCACTTGTCGGGGTCTAAGCCTGCAGATAGGTAGTCGATCGCTATTTGGCGGCTGTCGTCTGCGATAGAGGCAGTCTCTTCCGCCATCGTCGTCAAGGCGTGCCAATCGACGATGCAGCAGAACAGTTCGTACTCGTCTTGCAGGCGCACCCAGTTCTTCAGCGCCCCTTCGTAATTGCCCAGATGGAGCGCTCTGCCTGTGGGTTGCATGCCGCTTAGAAGGCGCGGTTTAGACATGGGCGGCGATTATACCCCTTGCCTATAGCCCAACGCCAAAGAGAAACTTGGCGATCGCGGTAACTGCCGGTCGGATGATCATGCGGATAGGGCTTATTCCGGTTACAATGGGCAAGATAGCGATCGAGGCCATCAGTAGCAACGGTCCGAACTGCCGTTGCCAGTTCCAATATCGAAAGTCGGTCCAATCGCGAAGGAACAGCCCGGCAAAGATGTGCGAGCCGTCCAGTGGAAAGAGGGGGATCAGGTTGAAGACGCAGAGGCTTAGATTGATATAGACCGCAACGACCAGCGCCGTTTCTATGGCAAGCGATCCTGACGGAAAAGCGCGAAAAACCAAGGCGCAGACGATGGCGATGAGCAGATTGGAGAACGGCCCCCATGCGGTTACAACGATGTTGTCCGTTCGAGGGTTCTTCATGCGCCCAGGGTTGACGGGCACCGGTTTACCCCAGCCAAAGCCGAAGCCGGCAAAACTGGTCATCAGAATCATCATAAATCCAAGCGGGTCGAAGTGAGAAACTGGATTCAGCGTTACTCGTCCGTGCGCTCGCGGCGTCGGGTCGCCCGCGGCATCGGCCGATTTGGCATGGGCATACTCGTGGATTGTGATGCTGAGGATCACGACGGCAAAATTGATGACAAAGTAGGTCAACTCGCTCATCGGGGTAAAATCGCGTCGCGCCGGCGTAGCTCAGTGGTAGAGCATCCGCCTTGTAAGCGGGAGGTCAGGGGTTCGAATCCCCTCGCCGGCTCCATGCTGCTCCTCCCCCAAAACATCACGGCGATTATACCTGCGACGCGGCTACATCGAGCCTGATTTGGGCATCCATAGAAGCATGAGCGAGGAATTGCTGAAAATCCCGAAAATCTGCGGAACCTTTCGGCACGATCGTCGCTCTAAGTATTATGCGAGACGCAACCGACCGTAACGGTCGGAAGCAAACGGCAAGCCTTCCGCCTCCTGGAAGAGCAAAAACGTAAGCAAGCGATAGGATCACACCTCCCTCGGGGGGCGTCGGATGCGAGACCGGCGCTCCCCTTTTTTCTTTGGGTATCTTTGTAGCCATGACCGCGATCAAGCGCAAAGGACTGCTCCTTATCGGCGACGGAATGAGCGACCGCCCCATCGAATCCCTTGGCGGCAAGACACCGCTCGAAGCCGCTATCGCTCCCCACATGGATCGATTGGCACGGGAAGGCGAATGCGGATTGATGGATCCCATTTCGCCGGGCATTCGGGTCGGATCGGACACTGGGCACCTGGCGCTCTTGGGTTACGATGCCCGAGCCGTCTACACAGGTCGGGGCCCGTTCGAGGCGTTGGGGATCGGATTGGACGTGAAGGGCGGCGACGTGGCCTTTCGATGCAATTTCAGCACGATCGACGAGAACGGCATTGTGATCGATCGGCGCGCCGGACGGATCGAGGAAGGGACTGCGGAACTGGCGGCCGCCATGGACGGATTGACGATCGAGGGCGTCGAGTGCTTCTTCAAAGAGTCGGTCGCGCACAGGGGCGCGCTGGCTTTGCGCGGCGAGGGTCTCAGTCCGGCAGTCAGCGATGCCGACCCGCACCAAGAGGGATTGGCGGTCAGTTCTTGCGAACCTCTTGCGCCGGGGGCTGACAAAACTGCCCGAGTCATCAATGCCTTTGTGCAGGCATCTATCGAACGGTTAAGAGATCATCCCGTAAACAGAAAGAGAATTGAGGCTGGATTGCGACCGGCCAACGTGATTTTGCCGAGGGGGGCGGGCGTCGCGCCGAGCATTCAGGATTTCGGACAATTGCACGGCGTCAAGGCGGCGGCTGTGGTCGAAACCGGTCTCATCCGTGGCATTGCGCGGTTTGTAGGGATGGAGACGTATCACGCACCGGGCACGACAGGCGGGCTCGATTCCGACCTTATGAGCATGGCGACCGCAGTCAACGACGCGCTGGATCGGCACGACTTTGTGCTGTGCAACGTGAAGGGCCCCGACTTGTGCGGACACGACAACCAACCCGAAAAGAAAGTTGAGATGATTGAGCGCATGGATGCGATGTTGAAGGCGATCATGGAGCGGTCAAAGGGTCGGATTTACATCTGTCTGACGGCCGATCACTCGACCCCGTGCAGCGTGGGCGACCATTCGGGCGATCCGGTGGCGTTTGCGCTTTGGGGGCCCGATTTGCGCGGCGACGATTGCACGGCCTATCACGAGCGAGCCTGTGCGAAAGGGTCTATCGGTCGGATTCGGGGCGCGGACATTGTGCCCATGATGATGCAGCTGATGGGCTTTGCGGAGAAGTTTGGCGCATGATCTTCGTCCTGGCGATGATTTTGGAGCTCGCGCAGCCTATCCGCTCGATGCTGGCGCATGTGCCGGACGCCAAAGCGAATTGGACTTCGAACGAGATCGACGCAGGCATCGAGTGGGACGAACTGATCGTCTCGTGGAATGCGACTCTGGGCGATGGCGCCGGTCTGTCGATAGAAGTTGCGCCGCACATCGACGGACAAGAGCCTCGCTGGTTTGTAATGGGCCGCTGGTCGCACGATCCCTTGCAACATCCGCGCGAGAGCGTCAAGAATCAGGATAACGAGATGGGCCGGGTCGATACGGATGTCTTAGTCCTTAAACGCCCCGCTCGCAAGGCGCGGGTACGGATTACGGCGACCGGCGAGGCGAGCATCAAGGGTCTTTGGCTTTCGTTCTTCAATAGTCGGGCGGCTTTTGACGCCGAATCTTCGAATCGAGAAGCGTGGGGAAAGGTTATCGAGGCCCCGATCAAACGTCAGACCGATTATGAGGGCGGACGGGTGTGGTGCAGTCCAACCTGCGTCTCGATGGCGCTGGGCTACTGGGCAAAGAAGCTGGATCGGCCCGCGCTCAATATCGATGTGCCGGAGATCGCCAAGGCCGTGCACGATCCCGTTTGGGACGGCACGGGCAACTGGCCTTTCAATACGGCCTTTGCCGGTTCCCTGCCTGGAATGAGCGCCTACGTGCATCGTCTCAGCAGCATCAAAGAGTTGGAAGATTCCATCTTGCAAGGCCGGCCGATTGTTCTATCGGTCAATTATCGGCTCTTGAAGGGTGGAGACGCGCCGGATCAGAGCGGCCATTTAGTAATGCTGGTGGGTTTTGACGAAAAAGGCGATGCGATCATACACGATCCCTGGTTTGACCGCGACAAGGGCGAAAACGGTCGGCGAACAATCCCTCGAAAAGCGCTTTTGTCGGGTTGGGGCGCAAGCAAGCACACGGTCTACGCGATCCGGCCCGATGTGCAATAATGAATCTTAGGATCATGCAGCAAAATCGGCAGGAAAATTATCGCTTTGGCGCAGGCGCCAACCCATCCTCGCGCTCGGCAGACCGCACTTCGTTGAACGTTCCAAGCAACAACAGCGGCTATACGACGCATGTGATCGGTCGGCTGGGCGAAACGGTTCGGGAGACGCCGATCTTAGCCAAGCGAAACCCCGGTTCGCGAGTCTATTGCCGGGTTGCCAAGAACTACAATCTCTTTATCAAGCAAACGGTTTCGGGCTGGCATGGCGTGGTGATGGCTGACGGACGCCTGGGCTGGACGCCGACTTCGCACCTTCGGATGACCGGATACGAAGTTACCTACAATTTGCCAAGAGGCGTCGATCCGAACCACATCACCCGATTGGCCAATCAATACGCCGGGGTCAAGTATCGCTGGGGCGGCAACAATCCGGCCACCGGGCTTGATTGCTCTGGGTTTGTTAAGCTTATTTTCGAACAACAGGGGATCCAACTTCCGCGCAAGGCCTCTCAGCAGGCATTGAAAGGCACGACGATCCATCGCTTCGAAGACATGCGCCCAGGCGACCGAGTTTACTTTGCGGTCAAGCGCGGCGAGATCGATCACACGGGCATCTACATTGGGGACGGTTATTTTGTGCACAGCGCTCGAAGCCGAGGCGGCGTTTCGGTCGATCACTTGAGCCACCCCACCTATCGTCGGTCGTTGGTGGTCGTTAAGCGTTGAAGGCGGAGAAACTCGAACAGAAGCTCCGGGAAACGGTCGATCGATTCTATGCGATAGAAAAGGAGCTCGGCACGCCGGAGGTCGCTACTAATCCCGCCGAACTTCAGCGTTTGGGCAAGTTGCATTCAGAGCTTGCGCCGATCGTACAGAAGTTTTCGGAGTACCAAACCGCCCAAAAAAGCATCGAAGAAGCGAAAGCGCTGGTCGAATCGGGCAGCGACCCGGACCTAACTGCGCTCGCCGAAGAGGAGCTAGAGCGGTTGGCGCCGCGAGCCGAAGAGCTAATGCGCGAGCTTCAGCTAATGCTTCTGCCTAAGGACCCGAACGACGACAAGAACGTTCTGATCGAGATTCGCGCCGGCACAGGCGGCGAAGAAGCGGGCATCTTTGCGGGAGATTTGCTGAGGATGTACATGCGCTATGCCGAGCGGCGCGGATGGAAACCCGAGGTGTTGGAGGCCGTCGCGAGCGACCTGAACGGCTTCAAAGAGGTTATCTTAGGCGTTGCGGGCCAGGGCGCCTATAGCGAATTGAAGCATGAATCGGGCGTGCATCGCGTCCAGAGAGTGCCGGCCACAGAGAGCAGCGGGCGCATTCACACGTCTGCTGCGACGGTCGCCGTACTGCCCGAAGCAGAAGAGGTGGACGTTACGATTCACCCGGACGATCTGGAGATCGATACCTACCGCTCTTCGGGCGCTGGCGGACAGAGCGTGCAGAAGAACGAGACGGCCATTCGCATTCTCCATAAGCCAACTGGCCTGGTCGTAACGTGCCAAGACGAGCGCAGTCAGCTTCAGAACCGCGAGCGGGCGATGCGGATGCTGCGATCTCGCCTATACGAGATGCAACAGCGCCAGCAGCAAGAGGAGCGAGCCGCCTCAAGAAAAAGCCAAGTGGGGAGCGGCGACCGGAGCGAAAAGATTCGGACGTACAACTTTCCCGACCGTCGCGTTACCGATCATCGAGTTGGCGTTACGCTCCACGACCTGGACGGCGTGATGGACGGCGCGATTCAGCCTTTGTTGGACGCGCTTCGTCAGGACGAGCAGGCCAAGCGGCTGGACGAGATCGCGTAAATCGGCCTACTTTCGCGCGCTCCAGCGCAGATAGCTCTCGATAAAGTCGTCGATCTCGCCATCAAGCACGGCCAACACATTGCCTGTCTCGTAGTCGGTACGATGATCTTTTACCAGCGTGTAAGGCTGCATGACGTAAGATCGAATCTGGTGTCCCCATTCGGCCGATACGTTCTCGCCCTTGATCTGCGCCATCTTGGCTTCCTGTTCGCGACGCTGATGCTCGGCCAGCCTAGAGGCCAACACGCGCATGGCGACGACCTTATTCTGATGCTGGCTGCGCTCGCTCTGAGAGGTCGCGATGATGCCGGTCGGCACGTGCGTGATTCGGACCGCCGAATCGGTCTTGTTGACGTGCTGGCCGCCCGCGCCGCCCGCTCGGTAGGTATCGATCTTCAAGTCGTCGGGGTTGATCGCAACGTCGCTCTCTTCGACCTGCGGCATCACCTCGACCTTGACGAAAGAGGTATGGCGACGGCTATTGGCGTCGTAAGGCGAAATGCGGACTAAACGGTGTACGCCGTGCTCCGACTTCAGATAGCCATAGGCCAAGTTGCCTTCTATCAGGATGCCGACGCTGCGGTACCCGGTTACGTCGCCCGGCGATTCGTCCACGATCTCGGCGCGATAACCGTTGCGCTGCGCCCATCGAAGGTAGATGCGCAACAGCATCTGCGCCCAGTCGCAGGCCTCCGTGCCGCCTGCGCCCGCGTTGATCTCGACCAATGCGTTCGATCGGTCGTACTCTCCGCTCAGCAACGTCAGGGCGTCCACTCGATCGACTTCCCTGCTAAAGGCCTGGGCCTGCTCGGCGACTTCTTGAGCCATCTCGGGCTGGTCTTCGGCTTGGAGCAGTTCGATCCAGTCCGTCAGTTCTTGCCCCTGTGCGGATAGGCGCTCCCACGGCTCCAAGATCGCCCTGAGCCGGGAAAGCTCCTGCATTTTCTTCTGGGCATCGGCGGCATCGGACCAAAAGTCTGCGGACTGCGATTCGGCTTCGAGTCGCTCGATTTCGGCTTTCAGGCGGGGGACGTCAAAGATGCTCCCCGATCGCGCTCAGGCGTCGGCGAGCCTCCGAAAGGGGTTCTGCAAGGGATGCGACTTCGATCATGCTGTTCAAAATTATACCAAATCGAGCGCGGGTATAATCTCGGCGTGTCCGCAACCCTGTCGCCGCCCTCGCAGATAGAAGCCATCGCCGAGAAGGTCCTAGCCGGCCAGCGCCTGTCTTTTGACGATGGTTTGGCACTGTTTAGCCATCCGAATCTGATCGATTTGTCGTCGCTGGCGCACCACCGGCGAATGGCGCTCAACCCCCAGCCGGTCGTTACCTATGTCATCGGGCGAATCATCAACTATACCAACGTTTGCTGGGTGCGCTGCAAGTTTTGCTCGTTCTATCGACCGCCCAAGCATGGCGAAGGCTATACGCTGAGCAATGAGGAGATTCTGGCCAAGATCGGCGAACTGGTCGAGCGAAACGGCACCGAGTGCCTGATTCAAGGCGGGCTGAACCCGAAGCTGAAGATCGACTACTATGAAGACCTCTTCAGTCAGATTAAATCTGCCTATCCGTCTGTGCTCATTCATGGACTTTCGCCCGCTGAGATTCTCTACGTCGCCCACATCTCCAAATTGAGCGTGCCCGAGGCCCTCCAACGGCTGAAGGCAGCCGGCATGAACTCGGTTCCGGGCGCCGGAGGCGAGATTCTGGTCGATCGGGTTCGGCAGCAGATCGCCCCGTACAAGGACACCGCGCAAGAGTGGCTGGACTTTATGGAGGAGTGCCATGACCAAGGGATGAAGAGCACGGCCAGCATGATGTTCGGCCATGTGGAGACGATCGAAGATCGCCTGGAGCATCTGATCAAGGTGCGCGAACTTCAGGATAAGACAGGCGGCTTCACGGCGTTCGTGTGCTGGAACTTTCAGCCTGAGGGCACCGATCTACCTATCGAAAAGAAGGCGACTTCCTTTGACTATCTGAGGACAGTGGCCGTTGCGCGATTGATGTTGGACAATGTGCCCCATCTTCAGGCCAGCATCTTGACGCAGGGGCCGAAAATCGCCCAACTGTCGCTCCGTTATGGCGTGGATGACCTGGGTTCGACCATGATCGAAGAGAACGTCGTTTCGGCGCAAGGGAGCAAGTTCATCTTGACCGAGCAGGAGATTGAGCGGCTGGTTCGAGACGCAGGCTTCGAGCCGCGCTGTCGAAACACTCGATACGAGCTGCTCGACTGATCGCCCATGGCCGTTATACGGGTCGAGAACCTCAGCAAGACCTATTTCACCCACAAGCGCCAACCGGGGGTCGGCGGCGCCATCGTCAGCCTTTTCAAAAGGGAGAAAGAGGCAAAGCCTGCGGTCAAAAGCATCAACTTTAGCATCGAAGAGGGGGAACTGGTCGGGTTCTTGGGTCCCAACGGCGCAGGCAAGACCACGACGCTGAAGATGCTGGCAGGCATCATCTTTCCAACCGAGGGCCGCGCAGAAGTCCTCGGCTATGTGCCGTGGGATCACCGGCCCGAGATGCAAAGGCAGATCTCTTTGGTCGTCGGGCAAAAGATGCAACTCTGGTGGGATCTGCCGGCCTACGAATCGTTTGTCTTGCTGAAGGCGCTGTACGACGTGCCGGACGACGTGTTTGAGAAGCGCGTGAACGAAATGGCCGAGATGTTAGAGGTCGAGAAGCTTATTCATACGCAGGTGCGGCGCATGTCATTGGGCGAGCGGATGAAGTGCGAGCTGATCGCCGCGCTCATTCACATGCCCAAAGTCGTTTTTTTGGACGAACCGACCATTGGGTTGGACGTGGTCTCGCAGAAGCGCATTCGAGACTTTCTGAAAGAGCACAATCGGCGCAACAACGCGACCATCCTGCTGACGAGCCACTATATGCAGGACGTGCAGGAGCTTTCCGAGCGGGTGATCATCATCGATCACGGCGAGTTGATCTTTGACGACACGCTGACCAAGTTGGCAGAGCGATTCAGCCCGAACAGGGCGCTCAATCTCACTTTTACAGAAGCCGTGGATCGCGCCGATTTGGAGCCCTACGGCCAGGTAATCAGATTCGAGGGCTTGCAGGCCTGCATCGAGGCGCCGAGAGAGCAGATCACGCAGACCGCGGCCCGACTGCTGGCCCAATTCCCCATCGCCGACATCGCTATCTCCGAGATAGACATCGAAGAGATCGTGCGGGACGTGTTCTCGCGCAGTTCGGCCGAGAGGGCACCGGCATGAAGCGGTTGGCCATCCTGACATCGGGCGGAGACGCGCCCGGCATGAATGCGGCGATTCGGGCAGTGGCGCGCACAGCGCTCGGTAACGATATCGCTCCCTATGCCGTCTATCGCGGCTACGAGGGCTTGATCAACGGCGAGATCGAACCGATGAGCACGCTCAGCGTCAGCGGCATCATCAATCGGGGCGGGACCATTCTGAGGACTTCGCGCTGCGAACGGTTCAAGACGCCGGAAGGTCAGAAGGCCGCTGCTGAGATTTTGACGAAACACGAAATCGACGCCCTGATCGTCATTGGGGGCGACGGCTCGATGCGAGGGGCTTGCGCGTTAAACGAACTGACCGGAATCAAAGTGGCGGGCCTGCCTGGCACGATCGACAACGACATACCGGGCACGGACTACAGCATCGGCTTTGACACTGCGATCAACACCGCATTGGGCGCGATCGACCGAATTAGAGATACGGCCCACTCCCACGAGCGCGTCTTTGTGATCGAGGTGATGGGACGCAACAACGGACACATCGCGATCGAGGTGGCGATCTCGGGCGGCGCCGAAGCCGCTCTCATCCCCGAAATAGAATTGGATATGGCGGGCCTTTCGGTCAAGCTGGACGAGTGGCAGAAGAGGGGCAAACGATCTTGTATCGTTGTCGTTGCCGAAGGCGCGCATCGAGCGACCGACGTTGAGAAGTTCTTGCGCTCCACAACGGGGTGCGACGTCCGCGCCGTGGTATTGGGATATACGCAAAGAGGCGGCAGTCCGACCGCGTTCGACCGCTCGCTGGCTACTCGCCTCGGCGCTTACGCCGTTTCAAGGCTTATCGAAGGCCATTCGAACGAGATGGCCGGCATCGCTGGCTCGCATCTCTGTTCGGTTCCCATCAGCTATGTGCAGTCGGGCTCGAAACCGGTCGATCCAGATCGGGTCAGGTTGGTCGAATCGATGGCGCTCTGAGGGTCTTAACGGCGCGTTAATCGAATCGCTGGTAAACTTAAGAGCCAATAAAATAAAAGCAAAGGAGGAGACGTCCCAATGAAGCGACCGTTTCTTGTTGCGCTTGCCGCCGTCTTGGCGTCAGGCGTTTTCGCAGACACTACCCAGCTCTTAGGCGGCGGCGCCGGCAATGTCCGAGCCGTTAATGCCCTTTCCGAGGTCGGACTTAGCGAGCTCGAGATGCAGTGGAGCCGCCGAGACTTTCAAGACGCTACGACCGGCATGGTGTTCGGCTTCTGGCCCAGCTACACAATCTCCAACACCATCGACGACCCGTTCGGTTGGGGCTGGTTCGATTTTCCCAACGATCCGGTAACGATTACGACCGTTGATTCTCTCGTTTCTCGCGGTTGGCCGGCCACATTTCAGGTGCCCAACTACCTTTTCCGTCAGGGCGGCGTCTATAGCAATCGCAGCGCCAACGGCGACCATTCGGTGCTGGGCCCGACCTGGATCAAGTACGATCTGGCACCCAACGCAAACGGATGGGCCGTGCATCAGGTCAAGATCTTTGCCTGGGACATTCGCGATGTGATCCACAAGGCGTCGGGGACCAAAGTCGCATCGTTCTCCGACACGGCGGCCCCGCAGACCATTCAAGTCTATGTCGCCTCGGACGATCCGAACATGGCCAACGACCCCAACGGCGATGCCAACTGGACGCTGGTCGGCACGCTCTCGAAGGCCAACGGCACCATCCCGAACACTTGCGAGTGGAATCCTGGCACGAACAACACGTTTGGCGAGTGCAGCGCAGCGCTGCTGGACCACCTGACCAACACGCAGTTCTGGCTCGATCCGACCAACGACCGCTACTACTCGATCGTCGATCTGACCGCAATGGCCGTACGCGGAGTGAAGCATGTCGCTCTTCGCTTTCCGCACGGCAACCAGTATGGGGCAGATGCCACATTAGCCGCCAGCAACCGCACGAGCAGTTCGCTCCGATACACCAACTACACCGATGTAGTGGTGATCGGCGGCAGCCGGGTTCTAGGCGACATCGACGGCGACGGTTGCGTTGACGACACCGACCTGGCTCGAGTGCTTACGGCGTTTGGCGCGGTTTGCGTCGATTGCCCAGAGGACATCAACAAGGACGGCATCATAGACGATATCGACCTGGCGATCGTGCTGACACAGTTCGGCGCGGGCTGTTAATTCCCATCAATTGGAGGCGCGAGACTTTCGCGCCTCCTTACTTTGCTATCAAGTAGACCGACGCGATCGCCGCAAATCCCAAAGCCAAGTTCTCAAACATCTTCTTCGGAATCCGCGGAAAGAGCTGCCTGCCCAACAGCGCGCCGACCACGATCACCGGCGCCATGTAGAGATTGAACAAGATCGAGAAACTCGAGAACAAAGGCTGATTGGGCGTCAACAGAGTGATCGCGCCGTAGATCGGCAGTTTGACTAGGTTGAAGATTAAGAAATACCAGGCGTGTGTGCCCATAAACTGCTCTTTGGGCAACCGCTGAGCCGTCAAGTAGATGGTCATTACGGGCCCGGCGGCGTTAGCGACCGTGGTGGCAAACCCTGCGGTGGCGCCCAAGATCGCCACGCTGAGCTTTGAAAGCTGACCTGGGCTGATACGGCTGCGAACGAGGTGCGCCGCCACCATCAACAGGGCCAGCCAGCCAATCGCCTTGGCCATAATATCGACCTCGCCGGGCATCGCTCCAAACGCCCAAAGCGCCGCAGCGCCCAAACCCAATCCAAGCACGACGCCGGGCGAGATGCGCCGAAGCTCGTCCCACCGCGCATGGCGCCGATACCATCCCGCTGCGAACAAGTCCGCAAAAACTAACATCGGGAGCATAACGCCGACGGATGTGCGACCGCCAAACGCCGCGGCTAGCAACGGCACGGTCATGATTCCAAGGCCCGGCACGGCGGTCTTGGAGAAACCTATCAGAAACGCCGCTCCAGCGCCCAGACCCCACTGAAGCGGCGTCAGTTCCAACGACTATTTACCCTGCGCGATCGACTCCTTGCGCGCCTTCTCAAACTCGTCGCCCTCGTTCCACGATGCCAGTTTCGTATCGCGATTGATGCTCTGCCCGATGATGAACGCCGCATCGGCAACCTTGCGAAACGCCTGATAGTCCCAATGGGGCAGCATCTCGTCGCCCACCTGATGATAGCGCGCGCGCTCCCATTCTTCAAACTCGTCCATAGCGGCCTTTTCGGCCATTCCGACCCATTTGAAGCCCGGCTCCATGTAGAACGCGGGCACGCCTGCGCGGGCAAAGACGATCTGATCGGAACGATAAAAATAACGCTTGCTGGGCCAAGGATCCTTATCGACGACCAAATCGACCGCCTGCAAACCCAGTTCGACCGGCGCTTTGAGAGACGAGCGCTCCGAGCCGTTGACGATCATGCTGCGCGACATCTTCCAAGCAGCGGGCATGTCGATATTGATGTTGGCGGTCGTCTTAGACAAGGGGAAAATGGGGTTGCGAACGTAGTGATTGCTGCCCCAAAAGCCCCTCTCTTCGCCCATCACCAGCAAAAAGACCATCGTGCGTTTGGGCGCGGGCTTGAGTTTGGCGTAAGCCTCGGCGACAGAAAGCAAGACCGCCGTTCCGGACGCATTGTCCAATGCGCCGTTGCAGATGTGATCGCCGTCGACCGGGGTCGAGAGGCCGATGTGATCCAAGTGCGCCGTGTAAATCACATACTCGTTCTTCAGTTTAGGATCGCTGCCTTCCACCTTGGCGATGACGTTGGGACTGTCGATCTCCTCCACAACGCCCGGCAGCAGATCGATCTCGATCTTGGCGGAACTTCCGGCCTTTGCAATTGGGGCGGCAGATTGTGCGTTCGCGATAATCGTGGGCAACGAACCGGTGCGCCCGGTCTGCGGCGGCTCGCCGCGCTTCAACGCCGCTCTCGGACGAGAATAGTACTCCGACCAAGCCGTCCAATCCTTGCTATCGACCACCACGACGATCCCCACCGCGCCTGCGTCTCGAGCCGCTCGAGTCTTCGACATCATGCGGCCAGCCGTAGCGGGCATACCCTCGGGAGCACCGTCCAGCATCACCACGACTTTCGCTTTGGCATCGATGCCTTCGTAGTCGTCTCGATCGTTGCTCTTGATGCCGTAGCCTACGAAAACGGTTTCGGCCGAAATGAGGGGCGCTGTGTTGGCCGCGGCAGCGCAGGCAAAATCTTTGCCAAAAACCCACTGCCCTTCCTGATCGCCCGCCGTCAATTTAACGCTGGAACGAGGATTGGCGCTGGTTCGATAGACCCAGACGCTCTGAAAGTACGTGCCGTTCTCGCCGGCAGGCTTCGCGCCGACGCGCTCGAACTGTGCGGCGGCATAGCGGGCGGCAATGTGATAGCCGTCCGAGCCGGTATCCCGACCTCTCAACGAGTCGTCGGACAAGAAACGAATGTGCGCCCGAATGGTCTCCGCGCTTATGGCGCTCAGCGCAGTTCGATTCGAGGGGGTCAAGAGCACGGCCTTGGCGTTCTCGCCAGAACCGGCCAGGTTGAAAGCGACGATAAAGACAACAAGGGATAGCGAGAGTCTCATGGTTAGGGTCTCCTTTCGACGGCCTCTAAGATTGCCCTGCCCTGCGATTGAGCAGGCAGGCGAATGCCCATCAGATAACAAAGCGTCGGCGCGATATCGATCTGACGAACGCCCGGCAGGCGAGTTCCTTTGGCAACGCCCGTACCGCCCAGATAGAAAATCGCCTGTAGCTTGGGTCGGAAAGGGTTGCCGCCATGATCGCCGCAGCCTAATTTGGATCGCGCCGTCTCGATGGTGCCGGTGGCCAAGTTGCCATAAGCCTTGTATCCGGCGCGAGTCTCGAAATACAAGTCGCCGCCTGCCGGGCCGCCCATGCCAAGGCCGACCTGCGTCTCGGGCCGCTTGACGCCAATAACGACGGGCAAACCTGTTTCAGAATCGCGCACGGCCAGAAGCGCGGCTTCGACGGCTTTCAATACGCTCTCGCGCTCATTCGTTGGCACAATTCCGCCCTTGCGTTCGACGCCGTTGACGATCACGAATCGGCCGCCCCAAGGCGGCTGCATCGCCTTGGTGCGAGCCAGATCGATCCGCCCCTGCCGATCGCGAAACAACAAGCCCGCCTCCTCCAGCGCTTTGTTGGCCGAGAACGACTTGCGCGCTGCCTCCATCCCATGATCGCTGACCAGCGCAACGACCGTATTGCGCCGCGAGGCGTCCAAAATCGTGCCCAGCCATTCATCTTGAAGCTGATAAACCTGAGTGTAGAACGGCCATATCTTGGCCGCCAACGCGGGATCGTAATCGTGCGCATCGGGATCCAGAACGCCCATCCAGCAATGACCCGCGCTGTCCGATGCGGGCGTGTAGCTCATCAGCAAGTCCGGTCGCCATTGCTCGATGGCATAAGTCGAGCCTCGCTTGAGAAGTTCCATGTCGAACCGGATCAGCTCCATCAATCGCCTCTCGGCCAGACCGTCGCCCCCGTCTACCAGAGTCTTGCCGAACGAACCTCGCTCATACTCGTTAAAAGGCAGATCGTGAAAGCCGCCCACCATATCGACGTACTTTTCGACCTCGCCCGGCGGCCCCCAGCCCTGGATCGCATTCGCCTCGCGCATGTACAGCAGCATTTGGGAGCCATCGGGACTTAGGCGAAACAGCCGAAAGTAGACGAAACCGTACCGCCCCTCCTTGCCAACCTTAAACGGACCGCTAAAGTGGTCTACGTTGTCTTGCGCATCCGCAGCACGGATGATGTTGGCCGGCCCAGAGCGCGAGCCTTGCCGAATCAGCATCGAATCGAGCCCTTGCGCGGGATGCTGAGGATCGTCGAACGCCAGTAAATAGAAAGTGGCTTCGCCTGCTTTGATCTCAGCTTCTAGCCTTTTGCCAACGAACGGCGGCGCGTCCGGCCAATCGCCCGCCGGTTTCAATGCGCGCTCAGTAACAACTTGCCGAGGCGAAACGGTGTACTCAAAGCCGCTCAATAGCGTTGTGTTGTTCGGATCGACGCCTGCTTGCTTGAGCGCGTCCACATGCGGTTCGGGCGGGTAGGCGTGCGTGCCCGATAGGACGACGACCTTCTTGCCCTGCTTGGCAGCGGTCATGTAGATCGGCTCCGCCAGTAGCGCGAGCGAACTGAAACCGCTCTGATTATCGAGCGCCGTGTGCTCCGATTGGGGCAGCAAAGGCGCTCGATTGCCCGTGATGCCGTGGATGTCGGGCCATGCGCCGGTCCAGATGGAGGCGTGTCCGGTGGCGGTAACGGAGGGATCGGCCGGGATGCAGTACTCGGCCTGCGCTCCCATTTGCAGCAAACGGGCGACATTGGGCAGTTTGCCTTCCTTAAGAAGGCGATCCATTACCCAATCAGCCGCGCCGTCCCATGAGACAATGACGACTCGTGGCGGCTGAGCGTGAGCAGTAAATGAAAAGATGAGAACGAGGGCAATTGCGAGGCGTTTCATATTGCCCAAGATATTACACGACGCCGGTTGGAACGCCTTTGGAACGCGCTTAGAGTCCCTCTGGAACGCCAGGCTTCTGCCTGGCACAGCCACCTCTCCGCCTACGGAGAGGCCGGAGGGGGCAAACCGCCGCGAGCGACAATCGGGAGGGCGAGCGTCCCCGCCTGGCCTGTCGCGCCGAACGGGATTTTTTCAAAATGTAGCACAATTTTGAGTTCGAATCGAACTCTGAAACGCAACGCTATCGCGGGGTTCGAAGCAGGCGGGCGGCGTTCAGCGTTACCAACAGAGAGACGCCCGTATCGCCCAGAACCGCCGCCCAAAGGCCGATCGGCATCGCAATGCCCAAGCCGATCAACAAAGCCTTGGTAACGACCGAGATGAGGATGTTCTGACGGATCACGGACGAAGTCCGGCGCGCCAGCCGGATCAACTTGGGCACGGCTCGCAGGTCGTCCCGCATGAGCGCGGCGTCGGCTGCCTCGACAGCGGCGTCCGAGCCGGCTGCTCCCATCGCGATACCGACCGATGCCGATTGAAGCGCCAGCACGTCGTTGATCCCATCGCCGATCATGGCGACATGGGGCGACTGCTCGATCAGTTCCCGCTTCTGTTGCGGCGTTAGACCTGCGCGCCAGTCGGTTACGCTCATCTCTTTGGCAACCCTCTCCACGGCTTCGGGCTGATCGCCGCTGAGCGCGGTTACGCGGACGCCCATGTCGAGCAGCTCCGTTACGGCATCTTTCGCGTCTGGCCGGACGGTATCGGCGAAGGCGAATGCGGCGATCACGCTCGTCCGATCGGATAGCGCGGCGACCGAGGCGCCCTTGTTCGTCTCGATGAACTGCGCGATGGCCGCCGGGACTTGCCTCTCATTGGTTGCAAATTCGAGCGAACCGAAGCGATAGGATTGGCCATTGACCGATCCTTCGACGCCTTGACCCGAGTAGAGCGCGTACGATTCGACAGGAAGGCGATCGGTCAATCGCAAGGCCGTCGCGCGAGAGAGAGGATGGTCGTTCAGCGCCGCTAGCGACCCCGCAATAGCGGAAGCGGCGTCGTTTACAAAGCAATGATCGGCTAGTTGAACCGAGGAGTAAGTGAGCGTGCCGGTCTTGTCCAGCGCAACGCGGTCGATTTTGGCGAGACGCTCTAACACATCGCCGCCCTTCACCATCGCTCCCTGTTTGGATGCCGAACCCAAGGCGGCGACAATGGCGACCGGCGTCGCAATCACCAATGCGCACGGGCAAGCGACGACCAGCAGCCAGAGCGCGCGATGCAAAGCATCCGGCATGGGGAGACCAAAAATCTGCGAACCTCCCAACGCCACCAAAGCGGCCAATCCGATCACGGCAGGGGTATACCAAGCGGCGAATCGGTCGATGGCTTGGTGCGTTTCGCTCTTGCTCGATCCTGAACCTTGCGCCGCCTCGATCATCTTGGCGAGAGTAGTATCGGCGTACGGTTTGGCGACCTCGACGCGGATGATGCCTTGCCCATTAAGGCTGCCGGCTAGTACCAGGGAGCCCAATCGCTTGTCCACAGGCAGGCTTTCGCCGGTCAGCGCGGACTCGTTCATGCTGGTTTCGCCGCTGATCACGGTTCCGTCGATGGGGCATCGCTCGCCGGGGCGAACTTCAATCAGCATGCCGATTTCGAGTTCGGACACGGGGATCTCCCGTTCTTGCCCGTCGATGATGGCTCGGGCGACGGGCGGCGCCAACTCGAGCAGCGAGGCTAATGCGCTGCGGGTTTTGAGCAGCGCGCGGTTCTGAACCGCCGAACCCAGCGCAAAGAGCCAGACGAGCATCGCGGCTTCCAAATGCTCGCCGATGCTGAGCGCGCCGATGATCGCGAGGGTCATCAGCGTGTGCATGGTGATGCGGCGCAGAGCCAGACTTCGGACAGCGGCCAAGACGATCGGCGCTCCGTATCCGGCAACGATCAGCCAAGCCAGCCAGGGCCCAACCGTCGCCAAGAACGATAGAAGCAGACCGGCTCCGCCCAAAGCCAGCAGACCCCAGGTAGCCAAGTCTCGGCTTTTTTGAACTTGTCCGGGCACAATCGCACGGTAGCCTGCGTGGCGCACCGCGCTGGTTACGCGATTGAGCGCGAGCGCCTTTGGATCGTATTCCATGCTAAGGCGGCTGGCGGCAAAATCGACATCCACCCACAATGCGCCCGGCAAGTTGGAGACGGCCCTTTGAACCGTGATCGCGCAATCCGGGCAGTCCATGCCTGCAATTTCATAGGTCTGGTGGTCAAACTCGCGCTCTAGGGCGTCGCAAGCCTCTTGTACGATGGCCTCAAGTCGTTCGGCCGATTGCGAGGCCGGATCGTAAATCAGGCGCACGCGAGCGCGGCCCGGATCGATCTGGATGTCTTGAATGCCTTCGCGCTTGGTCAGCCGGTCGCAAAATCGCTCGCTGCACGGGGCGCAACGGAGCAAGATGGGAGATCGGACCCTCAAGTCGAGGATCTGGGACGGCGCCTCCACGTTTAGTCGGCCTCTTCAAAGCGCTCAAGCGCTGTCAAGACCGCTTGATCCGCCTCCAATTCGAGATCGACGAGCGCGATGCTGGCGCGGGCTTCCTTGCGCGCCTTGCTGAGCAGGTTGACGCCCGTTACCAGGTCGCCTTCCTGCGCATGCATCTGTCCCCACCGCAAAAGGGCTTCTATTCGCCGGCGCGGCTCGTTGGCGTCGCCAAAGTCGTGGCAGGCGTCGTGGTAGTTAAAATCCGCTTCATCGAAATCCTCGCGCATTTGCTCGGCCTGGGCCAGCGCGTAGGTGCATTCTGCACGAAGACGCAGTCGCTCATCGTGCGGAGATCGCTTGTCCTTGGCCATGATCTCGAGGGCGGTTTCGAACTGCTCGGCGGCATTGCTGGCCATGTTCATGCGAAGGTAGGAAGCGCCAATATTGAAGAGGCAGAGCGCATAGGGCAAGCGGCCAACGGCGCGGCGATCCAGGTCGCTCAGCACATCGTTCCATGCGGCGATAGCGCCCGAAAAGTCGCCGGAACGAAAGCGCTCCACGGCCTGAGCCTGCTTCGTGTCTAAGGCGAAGCGTTCTCTATTTAGCATTTTCAAAGGGCAGGCGCCACAACATCCGGCGCTTGGCCGAACTGATTATACCACGAATTGATCGCGCGCGCTTGCTTGGTATAATTATCGGCGTGTCTGGCAGCGTTCTGGTATTGCACGGTCCCAATCTCGCTTCGTTGGGCCGCCGAGAGCCTGAAATCTACGGCTCGCTCTCTCTCGCCGACATCGACAGCCTTATCTACCACCGCGCAAACGAACTGAAGTTAGACGTCCGCATTCATCAATCCAATCACGAGGGTGCTTTGATCGACCTGATCGAGGAGCATCAAGCGTGGGCCGAGGGGATTATCATCAATGCGGGCGCGCTGACGCACACCAGCATTGCGCTGCGCGACGCGATCGCGGGCGCAAGGTTGCCAACGATCGAGGTTCATCTGAGCAATACGCAAGCGCGGGAGCGATTCCGGAAAGTCTCGATGATTGCGCCGGTGTGCGTCGGCAGCATCGCAGGGTTTGGGGCTCAAAGCTACCTGTTAGCCTTGCAGGCCATGAGCGATCTATTTGCTATAAAGGAGTAAGCCATGCACGCAGAACGCCGCGCCAAACTGATGCCGACGCTGGAAAAGCACGGCATCGATGCCCTGCTCATCACAAACACGGTCAACGCTCGATATCTGACCGGATTCACAGGCTCGTACGTTCAGTTGGTGTTGACTTCTGCCGGTCCGTTTGCACTGACCAGCGGCATCTACACGAACCAGATCTCGCAGGAAGCGCCCGACTTGCCCGTCCGTCAAGTTTCACTGACCGATCCGATGGAGACGTTGAAAGAGGCGCTCAACGAGCACGGCATCAAGAGGCTCGGGTTTGAGAACGGCTCTGTATTGGCCAAAACTCTTCAAACATGGCGAGACAAGTTGGAAGGGATCGAACTGGTTCCTGTAGACGACGCCGTGGAATCGCTTCGTTTGATTAAGGACGCAAACGAGATTGCTATCCTGCGCAAGGCCTGCGCTCTAGCGGATGCTTGCTTCGAGCACATTCAACGGTTGCTTCGGCCCGAGGCGGTCGAGTGGGACATTGCGATGGAGATCGATTTCTTCTTTCGCCGCAACGGCGCGTTCAACGCATTTGATACGATCGCGGTTTCGGGAGAAAACAGCGCCAAGCCACACGGCAAACCGGGCGAGAGGCGGTTTCAGTTAGGCGATTTTGTAACGATGGACTTTGGCGCACGGGTGGACGGCTATTGCTCGGATATCACGCGCACGGTGGTCATTGGAAAGGCGAGCGATCGGCACAAGGAGATTTATTTCACTGTCCTGAAAGCTTTGGAGAGCGCGATCGACGGCATCAAGCCCGGTCGTTCGGGCAAAGAGATCGACGGCATTGCGCGAGGCGCGATTGAGGAAGCCGGTTTTGGCGATTACTTTGGCCACGGCTTGGGACACTCCATCGGGCTGACGGTGCATGACGGACCGGGGTTCTCGCGCAGAGAGGAGAACGTGCTTCAAGCAGGCATGGTCGTAACGGTCGAGCCGGGCATCTATCTGCCCGGATTTGGCGGGGTAAGGATCGAAGAGGACGTTTTAATCACAGAAACGGGCTGCGAGCAACTGACCCGGTCCGAGCGCGGCCTGTTAGAGATGGACTGGACGGGAAAACTGTAACACCAAGGGGGAACAGATGAAGAAGTTACTGATCGGGGCGCTCTTGCTCATCGCTCTTGCGCCGGTCAGCGCACAGAAGCGCGAGGCCAAGATCACCTTTGCAGGCAACGACGCTGGATTCTGTCGCTACGAACTGAAGCGAGACGGTTCGTTCGCTTCTAGCGGGATGCTCCAAATTGCGAACATCAAGATGGAGAGCTCGGCATCCGGCAAGATCAAAGACGGCAAGCTGATTGAATACAAGCAGGTCGAGAAAAGCCAAGACGGCGAGGCGACTTTGACCGCTAAAGGCAAAAAGCTGACGATCCAGGTAAAGGGCAAGAAAGACGCGACGACCCGCGACTATGATGCGCCTGCTGCGTATATGGCCAACCTTCATCCGTGGATGGTCAGTTCGATCATCAAGCAGTACGACAAGCAGGGACCCGAGACGCAGGAACTCGACATTTTTGTAACCGACGGCGCCGTCAAGACAAAGGTCAAGCTTTCGCGTCGTCCGGTCAAGACGTTTGAAGGGCCGAAAGGCCGTCAGACCGCGGAACATTACTTAGCGCGGTTTAGCTCGGGCGTAGAGATCGACTTCTACGCCGACGAGAAGGGCGAGGTATTGGCTTGGGACGTGCCCAGCCAGCGCGTGCAGTACGTGTTTGCAGGCTACGAAGACCTCATGGTCGACCCAACGACCAAGTTCAAAGAGCTTAGCCAGCCCCAACACCCAGTCAAGACGGAGACTCTGGTCAAGATCAAGATGCGGGATGGGGTAGAGCTGGCGGCGACAGTCGCTCGACCCGATTCGGAAGGCAAGTTTCCGGCCATTCTCGTCAGAACGCCCTACAATCGAAAGATGTCAGCTTTGGAAGGCGATTGGTGGGCTAAGCGCGGGTTTGTATACATTACACAGGACGTGCGCGGTCGGGACGACAGCGACGGCGAGTGGGAGCCGTTCCTCAACGAGCGCGAGGACGGATACGACACGCTGAACTGGATCGTCGCTCAACCCTGGTGCGATGGAAACATTGGGATGATCGGCGGCAGCTACCTAGGATTCGTTCAATGGCAAGTTGCCGTTACCGGCCATCCTGCGCTCAAGGCGATCATCCCTCAAGTTTCGCCGCCCGATCTCTTTTTCAACATTCCGTGGGATCATGGCGTCTTCATGATGTACGGCGCGGTTTGGTGGGCCAATTACGTCAAGGGCAAATCGGTGCCAGAGGGCGGCCCGAAGCTACTGAGCGACAAGATGGATAAGTTCTACACATTGCCGCTCAGCAAGTTGGACGACGAAATGCTAGAAGAGGACGTGCCGTTTTACAACAAGTGGCTGGAGATGGACCGTCACTCTTCGTTCGGCAAGGCCAACTTTCTTGACCTCATGGACAAGGTGAAGATTCCTGTGCTTCATATCAGCGGTTGGTGGGACGGGGACGGCATCGGAACCAAACTCAACTGGGAGAGGCTGCGATCGTTGGGCCACAAGGATCAGTGGGTCATCTATGGTCCTTGGTCGCACGCGTTCAACACCTCCACTCAAACGGGCGACGTGGATTACGGCCCAGAGGCCGTGCTAGAGCTGAACAGCGTCTATCTGCGCTTTTTTGACCAGCATCTGAAAGGCAAAGACGTTGCCTGGAAGGAGCAGCCAAAGGCGAGGATCTTTGTAACAGGCGCCAACGAGTGGCGAGAGTTTTCTGATTGGCCGCCCGGCCCTCAAAAGACGCTCTACTTGAGCAGCGACGCTCCGGCGAATGGCATAAAGGGTCAAGGACGCCTAGTCGAAGCCAAACCAGGCAACGAAGAGCCGAGCCGCTACACTTACAACCCTGCGAGCGCGACCATACCAGAAGAACTGAAGGAGATGAAGGACTATCAAACTTCGACCAAGCTCAATTTGAGCAAGGAAAAGGACGACTTCCTGATCTTTAAGACTCCCGTGCTTGAGGAAGACTTGGAGATCAGCGGCTCGGCCGAACTCGAACTTTACTTCTCAAGCTCGGCCAAGGATACGGACTTCTTTTGGGTGCTGGCGGACTTTGATGAGAAAGACGAGCCCCGCTTGATCGGCCTTCCGGGCAAGATCAGCGCCCGATTTGTATCGAGTTGGGACGAGCCGAAGCTGATAGAACCGGGCAAGGTTTACAAGGCGGTCATTCCGCACTGGGACGTGGCGCATCGCTTCAAGAAAGGGCACCGATTGGGCGTCGTGATCATGAGCGACATGTTCCCGATGTATGCAAGGAACCTCAACACGGGCGAGCCGTTAAAGGATGCGGTGAAGATGATCGCGGCGCACCAGACGATCTATCACGATGCTGAGCGGCCCAGCCAAATCCGGTTTCACCTGTTGCCCAAGCGTTAGGCAATCAGGCGGCCCGTCTGTGCGTCGAAGAGGCGCGCGCGCTCCATATTGGCGCTGACGCGCGTCTCTTGGCCCACGCCCGGAGGATTGGGCATAGCGTCTCGACCCTTGCGCAGATGCAACGACAGGCCGCCGGCATTTAGCTTCAGAATCCATTCGCTGCCTTGAGGCTCGACAACCGAGACGGTCGCTTTGATCGGTCCCTGCTCGTCGATGGTCAGGTCCTCTGGGCGAATGCCTAAGAGAAGTTCGCCGCTCGCGCTTGGGCTTGGGTTGGGGAGGACGGCCAATTCGGTAACGAGCGATCCGTTTTCTACTTTGGCCGGCAGGAGGTTAATAGCGGGCGTGCCGATGAACTTGGCCACAAAGAGCGTCTCAGGTTTTGAATAGATCTCTACGGGCGAGCCGACTTGGCAGACTTGACCCACATCCATCACAACGATCCGGTCGGCCACTGCCTGCGCCTCCAACTGGTCGTGCGTTACGTGCACAGTAGTGATCTTCCGGGACTGTTGCAACTCGCGCAGAAGCTCCCGCATCTCGATTCTCAGAGCGGCGTCCAGATTGCCCAGCGGCTCGTCCAAAAGAAGAACTCGAGGCTGGCGGATGAGCGCCCTGCCGACCGCGACGCGCTGTTGTTGGCCGCCCGATAATTGGCGCGGCAGCCTATCCAAGAACGGGTCCAAGTGCAACAGCGCAGCGACTTCTTGCACTTGCTTCTCGATTTCGCTGGCCGGTCGTTTGGCGGCTCTCAGAGGAAAAGCCAGGTTGCCTCGAACGGTATGGTGCGGATAGAGCGCATAGTTTTGAAACACCAGCGCTACGCCTCGGTCGCCCGGATAAAGATCGGTTACATCTTTCTCTCCGACATAGATGCGACCCTGACTGGGATTGACTAATCCAGCGATGGAGCGCAAGAGCGAGGTCTTGCCGCAGCCCGACGGACCGAGCAGAACGCAATACTCGCCGTCGGCTATCTCGAGCGAAACATCGGACACCGCGACCGACTTTCCATAGGTAATGGACACGCTCCGAATGCTGACGCCGGCCATTACTCGTCGCTCCTATTGCGCTTCTGCACCCAGCCCTCTTTGTTCACCTGCCGGCCTCGGCCGATACCGAGCGCGCCCTCGGGCACATCGTCGGTGATCGCGCTGCCCGCCGCGATGTAGGAATTAGGGGCGATGTTGACCGGCGCGATTAAAGTCGAGTTGGAACCGACAAAAGCGTCGTCGCCAATGTGCGTTTGATTCTTATGCTTGCCGTCAAAGTTGCAGGTAATCGTGCCCGCGCCGATGTTAACGCCTTCGCCCAAGATCGCATCGCCCAAATAAGCCAAGTGCACGGCCTTTGCGCCACGACCGATCACAGAACGATTGACTTCGACAAACGCGCCTATTCTAGAACCGGATTTGAGCAGACAGCCCGGCCGGACGTTGGAAAACGGCCCGACCCAAACGTCCGATTCCAGCTCGCTATCGATCACGTTCGACCGCTGAACGCGGCAGTCGTCGCCGATGCGCGCTTTGGCGATCACCACGTCCGGCCCGATCTCGCATCGAGCGCCGATCCGAACGCCTTGGCGCAGGTGCGAGTTGGGATAGATAACGGTGTCCGCGCCGATCTCGATGTCATCTTCTATGTAGGCCGTATCTGGATCGATGATCGTAGCGCCGTTGATCGCATGGCGCTTGGCAATGCGGCGATAGAGGGTCTTGGTCGCTTGTGCTAGTTCCCATCGGTCGTTGACGCCCATCAGCAACTCTGGATGGCGGCAGTCCCATGTTACAACTTTTTCTCCCATTTGGGACAGAATGGCAACGATGTCGGTCAGATAGAACTCTCGCGCCGCGTTGTCATCGCTCAGCTTGGACAAGCCGACCCTGAGCGCCGATGCCTCGACCGCATAGAACGATGCCGCGCAATGGGTAATCTGCCGTTCCTCCGGGGTAGCGTCCTTTTCTTCAACAATTCTCAGTCGGCCTGGTTCTTGAACGACTCGCCCATATCCGGTCGGATTCTCCAAAGTTACGGCAGCCAACGTCAACGATGCGTTTTCCGTCCGGTGCTTGCCCAGCATTTCTTGGATCGCTTCGCTAGTGATGAGCGGCGCATCGCCCGGAGCGATCAAGACTGTGCCCGATTCGGGCAAGTGCGGGACGGCCTGGCGCGCGGCATCGCCGGTGCCCAATTGCTGTTCTTGTCGCGCATAGAAATATTGGTCGCCGAACGCCGATCGGACGAGTTCCTCTTTGTGCCCGACGACGATGATGCAAGGGGCTGCTCCGGCGCCTTCGAGCGCTTTGAGAACATATCCGAGCATGGGGCGTCCGCAAACAGAATGAAGGGCTTTAGGAAGGTCTGACTTCATGCGTGTGCCTTTGCCCGCGGCCATCACTATGCCAATCGTCGCCATGTCGCCCTCCACGTTTGAGGCTCAAATTATACCTACGGCTTCAAAAATGGCTGAAGCGCTCTATAATATCTCGGGAGGCAACTATGGGATTTCGATTCTTCTCTTTGGGCATTGTCTTGTCTCTATTTACTATCGATTCGATGGCCCAGCCGCAGGTCCAAGGCGACTGGCATTTCCTATGGTCAGGGTTGGAAAACCGTCCGGTGCGCTGGCGAGACTTTCGCGTCGGCGGCGCCTCGCATCCCTTTGGCGAGCCAGATTTTCTAACCCCATACGATGGTTCGGGCAACAACCTTCGCAACTCATATGGCATCAACACGACCCTATTACCGATCGAATGGCAGCTCAACGCCAACGAACGTCTGCCGAGAGGCGTAATACTCACCTGGGGATTGGGCATGCAGCCCAACAACTCGCTCAACTACGTTACGACCTTGATGTGGCACCCTTCCTTCAACCCTAGCGATGCGCCCGCAGGCCGACGCTCTTACGGATTCACCAGTTTTGTGCCCGATCCCGATCCGTTGACCACCGATTTTCGAAAGCTTCGCGACAGCAACCTCTTTGGCTCGGGCATGTGCGTTTTAGAGGACGGCAAACTAGTCGCCATGGGCGGAAGCTACTCCATTGGCGGCGCTCTCGTCGATGCCTTGCGCGGCTCTTATCTGTTCAATCCAGAGCGCTGGAACCAAGGCCCAGACTATGGCTGGGCGGGGCCATTGGGCGAAAACGGCTCCGGAATGAACGAGTTTCGCCGCTACGTTACAACCCTGATGCTACCCAACGGCAAGATTCTGGCCGCAGGAGGCACCAAGACCGACTACGGCCCCTATGCCTGCAACGACGATTACAATTTGCACACCTACACCCACAAGTACGAAATTTTCGATCCCGCTACTATGCTCTTCACGCCCTACGATCTGGTCGTGCTGCCCTGCGTAAACGGCAACTTCCAATCGGCCGATCAGCGGCCCGATTTGGGAAAGCAGTACCCGCGAATGTCCTTGATCAGTTGGCCGAACGGCAGCGAAGCGGTCGGACAGATCGCGCGGGTCGGGCCGGATTACCGTGTTTATTTGCTCGACCCCGACAGACCTGAGTTGGGCTGGTCGCGACAAACCACGCCTGCAATTCAGTTTCGCACTTATCGCGGTCATGGCAATGCGGTGTTGCTGCCTCGAAACGATAGCGACGCGCTCAATCCGTCCGGCATTGCGGACCAAACCCTTAACCAGATGATCGTGCACGGTGGATCGAACGGGTGTCATCTCTACTCCGGTTCGGATTACTCGACCTTGCTCACTTTTGGCCCATCGGGCGTTAACTTTCAGCATGGTCCTTCGCTCACGCCTGGTCGCCGATATATCAACAGCACGATCTTGCCCGATGGATCGGTCTTGCTGACCGGCGGCATGAATGCCAGCGAAAACGGCTGCCCTTGGAGCATCAACGACATGCTCTTTTCTGCTTATCTGCTGAAGCCGGATGCCGCCGGAAACTACCAGTTTGGCCATTGGGCGCCGGCCAAGTCGCTTCCAAATGTGGAGCACGACCTGCCGGGCGACCCGGGCTATGGCACGCCTGATGGGGTGCGGATCGAGCATTCGTCCGCCATTCTATTGCCCGACGCACGGGTGCTCTCCGTCGGAACCGACCTTTTCGGCCCGCCCGGCGGGCCGTCCAAGATCATCAACCGCCACCCGCTCGTCTACAATCCGCCCTACCTGTACAACGACAAGGGCAAGTTGCGCGATGCATCGGACCGCCCGGCGATCGTCGGTCAAACCGAGTTCGATCCGATCGATTACGGCGAGGTTTTCGAGGTCGGCTATTATGCGCCGCCCGCACGAAAAATCAAGTCGGTCATCTTGATGCGTCCCGGCGCCGGCACGCACTCGAGCAACTTCGAACAGCGATTGGTGCGATGTTCCTTCAAACAAGCGGGCGAACGGCTGGACGTTACAGCGCCCTGGTCGAACTATATCGCGCCTCCGGGCTGGTACATGATGTTCTTGATCGACACGGACAACGTTCCATCCACCGCCGGTTGGGTCCGACTAGCCAATTCATCGCTCATGTCGATCAATCTAGATGTGCCCGGACTGCGCGAGGGCGCGGAGTTGAAAGGGATCGAACTCGCACTGTTTGAAAAGGGTTCTGATAAACCCTTACATCGAACCAAACTGCCCGCCCTGCTCTTCTCCAACGGCAACGCTCGGGCGAAGGTCCAAATTGGATTGCCGACCGGCGAGATTGAAGTTCGCGCAACGGCTTTTGGCGCGTATGCAGGCACGGGAACGATCCACGGGGATCAGATCGATGTCGAACTGATACCGGGCGACGTCAATAAGGACGGCCAGATCGACGACCTCGATTTAGCGATGGTTCTGGAGGCGTATGGGCTGGTCGGCCAAGACTTGATAGAAGACTTGGACCGCGACGGTTCGGTCAACGACGGCGATGTGCAGCTCATGTTAAATCAGATTGGGAGGTAACTAAGATTGCCGCCGCGCGTCAGAATCTTAAGCACAGGGAGGCAAATCAATGAGGCTAATCGCGCTCACAACGTTGCTCGCCGTCATGGCGGGCATTGCGACCATGCAAAATGAACGGCTGACGATCAGAGGCCAGTTGACCGACGGCGGGCGACCCGCGAACGGGACGTTCGACTTTCGACTGCGACTTTTTGCATTGAAGACCGGCGGCGAGATGCTGGCCGAGAGTTTCAAGCCGGGCATGCGGGTTGCCAACGGGCAATATTCGTTCGACTGGCCGGAAGAGTTTAGTCGATATAGACCTCGCGGCCAATGGATCGAGGTGGCGGTGCGGCCCAGCGGCAGCAATCAGGCCTATACAGCCTTGCCCGACCGGATCAAGCCGACGATCTTGGCAAATAGCGACGGGTTCACGACTAGGCACGAGGTTGTCGATAAAGACGGCAACATCCAAATCGTGGAGACGACCACTTCGAAAACCGGTAGCGGACAAACCAGCGGGTCGATCTCTGTTTCTGGACGCGCCAGCGGAGGCGTTCAGACAAGCGGATCGGCCTCCAGCCAGGCGGGCGGCGCAGTGGCAGTCGGTGGGATGATTAGCTCGGGCATGACCGTGGAGGCGGGCGAAGATGCGCTGGTCGGCGGTACCGCGCGCATCCAGTTCGACAGTCGCAAGCCTCAGTATGTCGATCCGAACAAGACCTACCACGTGTTTCTACAATCTCAAGACCCGGACTGCAACGGCTTGGCCGTTACTGAAACGGGCACGAGCGGATTTACCGTCGTTGAGTTAGGCAAAGGCAAGTCGAACGGCAAGTTCAGCTACCTAATCGTCGGCTGGCCGAAGTCGAATCACATTCAATAGTCGTCGATGGCCGAGGCCAGCGCCGTAATGCTGGCCTTGGCATCCCCAAACAGCATGATCGTGTTGGGCGCGTAGTAGAGTTCGTTATCGACGCCCGCATAGCCCGTGCCCATGCCGCGCTTGCAGATCACGCACGCTCGCGCTTTGTCGGCATCCAAGATTGGCATCCCGTAGAGCGGGCTGCTCTGGTCGTGCCGCGCGGCCGGGTTGACCACGTCGTTGGCGCCGATCACCAGCGCGACATCGGTTTCGGGAAACTCGGGGTTGATCTCTTCCAAGTCGGCCAATTGCTCGTATGGGGTTCCTGCTTCGGCCAACAGTACGTTCATATGTCCTGGCATTCGCCCGGCAACGGGATGAATGGCGTACTTGACAACCACGCCCCGCTTTGCCAGTTTGTTGGCCAGCTCTTTTACAGCATGTTGCGCTTGCGCCGTCGCCATGCCGTAGCCTGGGATGACGATCACTTTGTTGGCGTTCGCAAGCATCAAGGCCACGTCTTCGGCGCCGTAACTGCGCACGGCTCGCTCGACCGCCTTGGCTTGCTCGGCAGCGGGGCCAGCACCCAAAGCGCCAAAAAAGACGTTCTCCAGAGAGCGATTCATTGCGGCGCACATCTGAAGGGTTAGGATCAGTCCGCTCGCGCCAACCAGCGCGCCGCCGATGAGCAAGGCGTTGTTCTCTAACATGAAGCCCGCCAGGCCTGCTGCCAAACCGGTGAAGGAATTGAGCAAGGAGATGACGACCGGCATGTCTGCGCCGCCCACCGGCAGCACAAACGTAACGCCCATCGCCAGCGCGGCTCCTGTTAGCCAAAGAAAGAGTGGAAGATTGCCTATACCGACCGCGATCTGGACGGCGATAGCCCCGGTGGCCATCAACAACCCAAGATTGATCAGTTTTTGGCCCGGCAGGAAGATGGGGCGACCGGTCATCAGCTCTTGAAGTTTGGCAAACGCGACCAAATTGCCCGAGAACGAGACCCCGCCAATGATGGCGCTGAGGACGCCCGTAACGGTGTGCAGGGCGCTGGCTTCGACCGCAGACGCAAACTCCATAATGGCCACCAAGGCCACCGCGCCGCCGCCCACGCCGTTAAACAAGGCGACCATTTGCGGCATAGCGGTCATTTGCACGCGCCTGGCCGAGATCCAACCGACCGCGGCGCCTGCTCCCAGAGCCGCTCCGATCCAGGCATAGGTTTCGATTCTCGGATGGAATATCGTGGCCACGACCGCCGCCGTCATGCCAAAGGCCGCCACTTGGTTGCCCAGTCGCGCCCGTTTAGGCGCGTTAAGAAACTTGATGCCGAGGATGAAGCAAACGGCCGATAGGAGATAGGTCAAATCGATCCAGATCGGGACTTGCGGCATCCTATTTACCCGGCCCCTTTTTGAACATTTCGAGCATCCGGTCGGTAACTGCAAAGCCGCCGACCACGTTCAATGCGCCGAAGAAGACCGCAACCGCGCCGACCGCGATCCAGACAGGCTCTTTCGCCTCTCCCAGCACGATCATTGCACCGACCAAAATCACGCCATGAATGGCGTTCGTGGCCGACATCAACGGCGTGTGCAGGGTGGGCGGCACTTTGGAGATCAACTCCAGTCCTACAGCCACCGCCAAAATGAAAATAGCAAGGATCGCGATCAGGCTCACGCTCTGCCTCCTCTTTCTAACGCGATGCGTGTGGCCTCGTGCACGGGCTTGCCCTGGCGGATGGCCATCGAATCGCGCACGATCGGGTCCTCTAAATCAAGCTCGGAAGCGTCCAATTTGAACACGTGCAGTACAAAACTGACCACGTTTCGCGAGTACATTTGAGTCGAATGGTGTGCCAGTTCGCTCGGGAGGTTGGTCGGCCCCAGGATGCTGACGCCCTCCGCAACGATGCTCTCTCCCGGCCTTGTCAACTCGCAATTGCCTCCGTTCACCGCCGCTACGTCGACGATCAGGCTGCCCTTTGGCATCAGCTTCACCATCTCGGCCGTTATCAGCACCGGCGCGGGCCTGTCCGGCACCAGCGCCGTCGTAATGAGGGCGTCGGTCTTGGGCAGTCGTTGCGCGATCGCCTCCAACTCGCGACGATGCGTGTCCGTAGAGACCTCCTTTGCGTAGCCGCCTGCGTCTTCGGACTCTTCGGGCGACAAACCCAAATCGACAAACCTGGCGCCCAAACTCTCGACCTGTTCCTTCACTATCGGACGAACGTCGAACGCCTCGACAACCGCGCCCAATCTGCGGCAGGTCGCGATGGCTTGGAGCCCGGCCACTCCCGCGCCTATCACGAACACCCTTGCCGGGGCGATGCTGCCCGCCGCCGTCATCAGCATCGGAAAGAACTTGGGCAGGTGGTTGGCCGCCAACAGCGCCGCGCGATAGCCCGCCGCACTGCTCATCGAACTGAGCGCGTCCATGCTCTGCGCGCGAGAGATGCGCGGCACCAAAGACATCGAGAAGACCGTGGCGCCCGCATCGGCCAGCGCCTTGATCGAACTGAGGTTGGACAAAGGCAGTTGAAACGAAACCGTCGAGGCTCTCGGTTTGAGCAGCTGCGCTTCTTCCGGCGTCGGCTCGTTGACTTTGAGCGCCAAGTCGGCAATGGGCCAGATCGAATCGGCCAGATTGGCGCCGGCCCCGATGTATAGTTCATCTTCAAATCCGGCTTCTTCGCCCAATCCAGGCTCTATGACGACTTCGAAGCCCTTGCCGACGAGCGAGCGAACCCCTTCTGGCGTTAGCGCGGCTCGCCGCTCGCCAGGACGGTTCTCCTTCGCTGCGCCGACGATCACTCTTTAAGGCGCCTTCCAGGTCGGCTTGTCGTACGGATCGACGAACACGATATGCGGCTCGCCTTTCTCGTTCAGCGTCCACCAGGCGCGGGCTTTCTTTTCCTTATCAAAGAAAAAGAGGATGGGATCGCCAAACGAGTTGCTCAACTCGGCGCGAACAGCGCCATCCTTGTCTTCCAAGACAAACTTGTTGGCGCTGACGATCTTCTCGCGCTTGCCTTGCGCGTCCACCGCCGAGGGCGCCAAACGAACGGCTGCAAAACCGCCCAAGAATGCAAAGAGCGAGGTCAGCGCCGCCAACGTTACAAACTGTATCCGGCTCATAGCTTAGTTCCTGATGGGTCGAATCTCGATGTTGCGGAAGTGGATCTCGGCGCCTTCGGACTGGAGCGCAATTTTGCCCGGGATGACTTCGGCGCCCTTGCCTTCGTTCACCAGTTCGCCGTTCACCTTCAGCGTTACCTTGTCGCCGTCTACGATGATTTCGTAGTGGTTCCACTCGCCCGCCGCCTTTTCGTTGGTCTTCATGCGGACTCGATTGTTGGGCGCGCCTTTGTTGATGCGGCCTTCGTCGGTCTCCAGTTTCGCCCCGTCAATGAGCCAGAAATCGCCCGCGTGCTTGCTATAGAGCTGAGCCTCGATGCTTTTCGGCCAGATCTTGTGCGGTTCTTGAACCCTCAGCAACACGCCGCTATTGCCTTCGTGCTTGGTAACCGGGCTCCAGCGCCACTCCAGAGTCAAGATAAAACTCGTGTAGTTTTGGTTGGTGTAGATGTAGCCTGCCGGCGTACCCTTGCAGACAATGATGCCCTGCTGTGGATCGACCGACCAGACATCTTCCATCTTCAAGTTCTTGTCTGACAGGAGGAAGTTCCATCCGGCCATGTCCTTTCCGTTGAACAGTTTCGTCTTGGGGCCAACGCGCGGGTCTGTTTGCGCCATAGAGCCAACGGCCAACAGTGCCACGACTGCCCATATCGCCTTTTTCATCGCCTTTCCCTCCGGGTTAGGTCAATTGAGTTACGCCAGGTATCGCAACGGCCTCGACAGGCATCGGGCCAAACGCTAAACCGTTCTTGGTGAGATCGAGCTTCGAGTTAAGCGCCTGTTCCCAAGCGATCTCTTTGCCGGTATAGGCCGCCATTCTTCCCATGATCGCGGTCAGAGTGCTTTCGGCCACCGTTCGACCTTCGTTGAGCGGACTGCCCGAACGGATGCTGGCGACCAAGTCCTTGTGCTCTTGAACGTAAGGGTTGGGGTTGTCGCCCTGGAACCGCCACGAGTTTTCGCCGCGAATCGAGCCGCCCGGATCGCAAACGCCCTTGTCGCCGATCAGAAACTCGCTGACGCGGCTGGCACAGTTATCGATCTGCCGGCACGTGCTCAACATCCTCATGCCATCGGCATATTCGTACTCTATGGTGAAGTGATCGTAGATATGGCCGTACTTTTCGTCCGTTCTGGCCTGTCGGCCTCCCGAGCCGATGCACTTGACCGGGTGGCCGTTCATCGCCCAGTTGATCACGTCGATGTTGTGGATGTGCTGCTCGACGATATGGTCTCCCGAAAGCCAAGCGAAGTAGAGCCAGTTTCGGATTTGATACTCCGTGTCGCTCCATTCGGGCTTGCGGCCATGATGCCAAAGTCCGCCCTGGTTCCAATAGCATTGAGCGGATGCGATCTTTCCGATTGCGCCGTCGTGCACGCGCTTCATCGTCTCAAGGTAGGAGCGTTGGTGCCGTCGCTGAGTGCCGGCCACCACGCCCAACTTCTTCTGAGCGGCCATCTCTGACGCCGCCAAAACCATCCGCACGCCGGTTGGACAGACCGCTACAGGCTTCTCCATGAACACGTGCTTTCCGGCCTCGACCGCAGCCTTAAAATGCTCCGGTCGGAATCCAGGAGGAGCGGCCAAGATCACAATGTCTACGCCCGAGTTGATCACCTGTTTATAGGCATCGAACCCGACGAACTGACGGCTGGCAGGCACATTGACCCGTGCGCCCAAGTCGGCCAGATTGCCCAGCGCGCCGCGCATTCGGTCGGCAAACAGGTCGCCGACCGACCAGATGATCGTGCCCGAATCGGCCTCGATAATGTCTCTCGCGGCGCCGGTTCCGCGCCCGCCCGATCCAATCAAGCCTACTTTGAGCTGCGAGGTCGGCTGGGCATGAACCCCCAAAGGAATAACCGACAAGGCGGCAACGGTCGCAGCGCCCCGGACAAACTCTCGACGACTGATCTCTCTGTTCATCTTCTCACCTCTCCGCCTATACCAGCGCCGTCTTGCCAGGGATGGCTATCGGCTCGGAATCGATCGGACCAAATGCGTTTACGTCTCTCATCAGGTTCAGTTGGGAGTTCATCGCCTGCTCCCAAGTTACTTCTTGGCCGGTATAGGCCGACATTCGGCCCATGATGCCGGTCAGCGTGCTCTCGGCCACTTGGACGCCCTCGTTCAGGGGTTTGCCCGCTCGAAGGCTTGCGATAAAGTCGGCATGTTCTTGGACGTACATGTTGTGCGGGCCTTGGAACCGCCAGTTTGTTTCGCCTCGTATCCATCCCCACGGACAGGACGTGCCCTTTGTACCGACCACATGGTCGGTAACGCGGGATTGGGTATTGTCCATCTGTCGGCACATGCTGACCCACTTCACATTGTTTGGATAGTCGTACAGAGTTGTAAAGTGGTCGTAGATATGACCGTACTTGGGATCGACGCGCTTTTGCCGACCGCCCATAGCCAGGGCTTTTTCGGGATGGCCGTTCATCACCCAGCACATCACGTCGATGTTGTGCACGTGCTGTTCGATGATGTGGTCGCCCGCCAGCCAATTGAAGTAGAGCCAGTTTCGAATCTGGAACTCGGCGTCCGTCCAGTCGGGCTTGCGGCCATGGTGCCAAAGCTCCCCTGTCAGGTAGTAGATCTGTCCCGCCAGAATGTCGCCGATCGCGCCGTCGTGAATCCGCTTGATCGTTTCGACAAACCTAGGATCGTGGCGATATTGAGTGCCCGCCAAGACGCCTAAGCCCTTGGCCGAGGCCATCTTCGAGGTCTCGATAAAGTGGCGGATGCCAGTGGGACAGACGGCTACCGGCTTTTCGACAAAGATGTGCTTGCCGGCCTCGATCGCTGCTCTTGCTTGGATCGGTCGGAACCCGGGCGGGGTGGCGAACAAGACATAGTGCACGTCGGACGCGATGACCTTTTTGTAGGCGTCAAAGCCGACAAAGCATCGGTCGTCGGTAACGTTGAATCGCGCTCCTAGTCCCTTCAGATTCTCTCGGCTGGAATCGAGCCGATCTTTGAACAGATCGCCCATCGCATAGATTTCGACGCCCTCTGCCGCTTCGACCGCGTTGGACGCTGCGCCTGTGCCCCTTCCGCCGCAGCCCACCAGCCCGACGCGAATCACATCGGAGCCAAAAACGTGCGCATTAGAGGGCAAGGCCATGTTGCTTTTCGTTTCATTGCTCATCGGATCAGTCTCCTGTGCCGCCTTATTTCTACGTCGGGCGCCGCAATCCCTGCATGGTTAGGCAGATTTTGGAAAATCAAGAGAGGCTCGAGTCTTTCCGTTCTCTGCAGTCAGCAAGAATCGCCCGCCCAGGGTGCCTCGGGCAAGGTTGTCCACTATTCGCAGTCCCAGCGTTTTTAACTCCGTCGGATCGACCTGCCCCACTTCTCGACCATCATTGACCACGTCGATCACGATGCGGCCTCCGCTGTTTTTGATCGCCACTTCGATCGATCCTGTCGATGCATCGCCAAACCCATGCTCCATAGCGTTCTGGATCAACTCGTTCAGTATCAGGGCCACTGCAGTGGCCTGTTGAGTGGGCAACAGCGCATCGTCGCCCACAACGCTCGTTTTAAACTGGCTGCCTTCGGACGCAAGCGCCTGATGAACGTTGTAGAGGATGCTCGATGCGACCTTGCGCGCGCTGACGGTATCCAGGTCCTCTCTCGACAAGAGTTCGTGCACCGACGCGATGGCCAAGATGCGGCGCAGGCAATCGTTGATCACCTCTTCGGCGTTCTTAGCGGACATTGAACCTAATTGCAGGCGCAAAAGGCTCGCGATCTGCTGAAGGTTGTTCTTGACGCGATGATGCATCTCTTGCAGGATCGCGCTCCGCATCATCAGTTTGGCGTGCTCGATGGCCAATGCTGCCTGATTGGCGACGGCCTCCAAAGTCGCAATTTCGTCCTCGCCAAAGACGTGAGGGCGCTCGGTATAACAGCTCAGCACCCCGACCGCCGACTCTCTGCCTCGGATCGGAACGCAGGCTACGGAGACCAATCCCTCGCGCCTTGCGATCTCCGGAAAACGGTACTCAGGGTGCTCGCGCACGTCCAGCACGGTTATTGCCCGGTTCTCGGCGACCGCTTGCCCAGCGATGCTCTCGCCCAGTTTGCCCGGCGGCTTGGCGCGATATTCAGGGCTGACCGCCTGAGTCGCCTTTAGGATCAGTTCGCGGCTCTCCTCATCGACGATCCGAACGTTGACGACCTTGTAACCCATCGTCTGGGCGGTCATGTTGACCAAAAGCTGCAGAATCTCTTCCAGATAGACCTGAGAAGTGATGCTGCGGCTCACTTCAGACAGGGTTACGATCTGCATGGCCTGTTGTCGCAATCGGCGCATTTGCCGCAAGTGGTCGATCGCTCCGGCTAGATGGTTTGCAATGCCGGACAGCAACCGCACATGATTCATGCTGTATTCGTGAGGCTCTCGCGTGCGGACGTTGATGACGCCGATGGCCTCGCCTTTGGCTTCCAACGGCACCGAGAGCATGCTGCGATAGTTCTGTTCTTGCAGATAGGGGTTCTCTTTGAACCTCGGATCGGTGTTGGCTTGATCGGGCACGGCAACGTGCTGCCGTTTCTCCGCCACCCAGCCGGTAATGCCCTCGCCCACCTTGAGGCGCACATTGTCGACGAACACTTGATCGTCCCCGGTCGCCGCCCGCAGCACGAGTTCGTCCTTGGTTTCGTTGAATAGAAAGACGTGGCAAACCTCGGTATCGGTGATGCGCATAGCGATCTCTGCGATGGATTGCAGTATCTGAGGCGTGGCGAGCGCCGAACCGGTCGCCTCCGAAATGCGCCTCAAAGCCTCGATCTCGGCCTCCTGATCGGCGATCTGAGCCTTAAGCTGCGCTATAGTGGCTTCTTGGCTTTCGGCCATTTAGGACTCCGGGTTGGCCTGGCGCAGAAGTTGATCCGATGGAAACTCATAGTCGCCGTCGGCGCTGCGCAATAGCGTTTCCTGCTCGTGCTCCGGGTCGGTCGCGCGCAGAAGCACCCGCTCGTCGGATCGGCCCGAAAGCCTCAATTGAAGCGCCGCCGCCGCCTGAGCGGCCAACTCTTTCATCCCTTCGGGGCGGCGCTTGTCCTTGGCAAACCGCTTGAGGGCTGCCAACGACTGCTCGTCGCCGATGAATGCCAGCGCATTGATCAGCGCGCGACGAAAGCCGTCGTTCTCGACATCCAATAGTTTCGATAGCGCTTTTGACTGTTCCGCGGTCAAGGCCGCGTCCTCGGGGCGCTTGACTCTAGTCAACAGCGGCTCCAACGACGCAATAGCCATCTCGCGCAAGGCGGTTTGCTCGGTACAAAGCGCCAAAGGACCGATGGCCAGAGTCGTATCGAGCGAAAGCAGCGCCGAGGTGAACTTGGTGCGAGTGTTGGGCCATTGGCGAACGCTGGAGTGCCCCCAAGATTTGATAAGATTTCGCGCGATCCAAGCGATCAGCAGGCAGAAGGCCGCGTTTCTAAAAATGATGGCGGCGGGATCGTCGACGCTGTTGCCCGCCGCATTTTGGGGGGACCACTGAATGCCGCTGAACAGCAGATAAATCCCGCCGATCGACAACAAGATAGGCCACATCGACCGCCTCCAGGGCTGTTCGGCCGCCTTTTCCCAATCGATCAGCGTCGAACCGATAGCGTTTGCCGCGCGGGTTTCTTTCAATGCCGCCAGTTGTGCGGCGGCACTGGCCGCGAGCGCCGCGCTCGGCCCTTCCAGGTGCTCGTATAGTATCGGCCTTGCGCGATAATCGTTCATCGCGGCCAAAAGTTCAGCGCCCTCCGCTAAGGCGAACAATCGCGGGCTGTGAGGCGGCTCGGCGCGACCGACCTTAAGCGAGGCCATTTTCTGCACTATCATGTCGCAAATCGCTTCCTGATTCGTCTCGACTTCGGCAAAACGCTGCAATGAGCGCAACGCGGCTTGGCGAACTTTCGCCCGGCTATGGTCTAGCCAATCGACCAGCCAGGGCAGACAGACGCGACCGACCGCGATCGCGTGATCGCTCGCATCCTCGGCGTTCCTCGAATCGAGAAACGCCTTGCGCAACATCCTGCGCTCGGAAGGATGCTTGAGCTTCCATTCCCACTTCTGCAAGTCCAAATCCTGTTCCCCCCTAAAATAATTATAGCCCTCTCGGGAAGGAATCTGTCTGACTAAAGGCGTATTTACATTCAGTACTACTGTTTTGGGGAGGTCTTTGGACCATGCTCTATCGCTCAGCCGTGTTTGTTGCCCTGCTCGTTTTCGTCGTCGCTTCGTTCTCGCAACGCACCTACCATCAGTTCAGCTACGAGCTGAAGGCCACCAACCAAAGCTTATGGGCGCCCGGCACCGGCCGTATCGACTACACCAAGTTTCTTGGCACCTCGTTTAGCAGTTCCGACAGCTACAACGGCTACTTCAACTTCTTTGGCGAGACGGGCGTCGCCGGCAACGCATCGATCACAGGACAGACCGGGCTTCGCTTCTCTGCTTTTGCCGACGGCGGATCGGTCGATATCGCTTACCCCGTCAAGATAGAAATCGGCATTCCCGAAAGAGACTTCCTAGTGCCGGGCGGTCCGGTCGTCATCACCACAAGCTACGTTCGGAGCGGTACCGCGTCCATGGTTACGCGCTCTCCCGATGCGAACGTCATTGCCGAGGGCTTCTTCAAAGCTCAGCCCAGCGTAACCATGACTGGAAAACTGAGCGGCGAGACCCTCTTTAGCGGTCAAGCGCTCTCCAACTCGGTTCGAAACATCGACCTAAACGTTCAACTCTTTAATCTTCGCAATTACGTCTTCCCCGGTTCCAGCGACGTCAGCATCGACATCTTCCCGACCTATCCGAACTTGCTTCGCGCCGACCTCCACTGGCCGGTGATCAACATCACACAGTCGCTAACCGACTCCAACGGTCTAATTCGGGACCTGAGGGGCAAGGCTCGCGACCGTATTTTCACGCTGACGGGCAATATCACCGCTGCAGTGATCTACCTTCTCCAAACAGCGGTCGGTTCTCCGCCGTTCAACTTCCTGGATCAGTCGGTCAGTTTTCCGCCAAAATCCCCCGCGTACACCTTTGCAGCAGGCTACAGTTTGTTGCGCGCGGAGGCTCGCGGCGTGGTAGGTTTTCAGAAGGACGTGGAGTTTTTGCCCAGGCCCAGGATTCGATTGGAGCTGGCGAGCGGCACATTTTTGGCGGAGGGGCCCATAGGTCAAAATCTCACGTTCACGATGCCGACTTCCGGCGCTGCGGACATCCGAGCGATTATCTACTTCGACAACGACTTTAAGACGACCATGTCTCTCACTCTGGGTGGGGGCCTCTACTTTATCCCCATGGAGTTCTACGCCGGCGGATCGATCGGTCCCTTTTCATTGGGCGGCTTCAACCTACAGCCGCTCGACCCCTATGCGTTAGAGTCGTCCATACCGTTCAAACTTTTTGACAGGCAGTTCATGCTGGCAGGCTTCAACACTCCCCAGACGACGGCGATGCCCGTCCGTGCGAACACCAGCCCAGACCCGGCCGTATTCTATAGCGTCAACTTTCCAGGCGATACCTTTGCTCGATTCGGCGACAACAGCGCGACGATCCGGCTGGAAGGCCGTCCATTGGGCTACCTCGGCTCCAACTCGGTCATCTATGTCAACAACACCGCCATAGCCACAACGTTCAATTCAACGAACAATTACGTAGAGTGCACGCTCACGAGACCGACCCACAATGCGATTCTGAACACGCTGAACCTCAGCGGCTTCGACGTGCAGGTCAAGAGGCCCGGTTTCCCTGATTCGAACATACTCAAGTTCGAAGTGGGTTATAAGCTTCCGATCATCGATCAACTGAAAAACGGCGGAATCGAGTTCACGACGTACGACATCGGCTCAACGAACGTCGATCTGCAGCTAGAGGTCAGTAGCCCTGGAAACACTTACTCAGATGGCTTATCAGTCGTCTATTGGAACGAGCAGCCAATACCGACGACCTATCCCCAGCCCTTTACCGGCTCGGTTTTGCACGCAACGGTGCCTAAGGAGATTCTGAACATTGGCGGCCAAATATGGGTTACTGTGCGCACGCCTCTGCCGGGCGGCGGAGTATCGAACCCCAAGCAAGTATTTGTCCGCTATCCCAGCCCGCAATGGCACGAAAGCGCCAGCAACCGCCTCAATCCGACATCCGGGCGCAGCGTTGGGGACGACGGCCTTACGATTACGGTCCAAGGCAACGGATTCGTCAACGGCCATACGCCGGAAACGCGGACAACGGTGATGTTCAAAAAGCCCGGCGCCGGATCGTTCGTGGCGCTGGAAACCGTCTTTGAACATGCGGGCAAGCTCCATGCCGTAATTCCTGCCAGTCAATTGGACGTCATCGGCGACGCGGAAGTCGTTATCCGTGGGCCAAACCTGCTTGGCGATGGGTTCATATTCACTTCTGGCCAGACCTTCCGAGTTCTCAAAGGCATACCGTTCCTCAACCGTTGCGATCCGTCGATCGTGCCTCGCGGCACGTCTGGCCCGCTGACTGTTAGAGTGTATGGAAAGGGATTCCGCAACGACACGACCCTCTTCTTCAACAACTTCTCGCACGCCTACCAGTTTATTTCGCCTAACGAAATTCGGTTTACCGCCAACACCTCCCACATGACTAACGGCGCGGTGCTGCCCGTTGTCATCCAAGTCTTGCAACCGACAGGCGCGGTCGAATGGTCGAACGAAGAGTGGTTCACCGTGCGCAACCCTAAGCCAACTATATCAACCCTGACCCCGAACACTCGGCAAGCCTACAGTAGCGCATTCACCCTGATCGTAACGGGAAGCGGCTTCGAAAGCAGCGCCCGAGTCTATTGGAACGGCCAGCCGCGCAACACGACCTTTGTCAACAGTACAAGAGTCGACGCCAGCATCCCGGCAGCCGATCTCAACTACCCCGGAATGGCCAATGTTCAAGTTCAGAACTACCCGAGCGAGTATTCGAACGGGTTGCCGTTTACCATCTCCGAAGCGACGACGATCTACGTCTCGCCGACGGGAAACGATGCCTTTTCCGGCAATACTTGGCAGAACGCAAAGCGCACCGTCCAAGCCGGGATTAACACAGCCGTTGCCGGGCAGCAAGTCTGGGTGCGGCACGGCACCTACAACGAGCGCATCACGCTCAAATCGGGCGTTCGAGTCTTCGGCGGCTTCGCGGGCAACGAGACGAGCCTGTGGCAGCGCAATCTCGTCTCCAACGTCTCGATTCTGGACGGACAAGCGGGCGGATCGGTCGTTACCTCGCCGTCCGGAGCAACGCCCGAAACGATGATCGACGGCTTTACGATTCGCAACGGATTGGCGGCTAACGGCTCGGGCATCAACATCACTATCGGATCGCCCGTCATCTCGAACAACGTCATCCGCAACAATGGCACGACCGGGGCGACGATCGGCGCCGCCATCTACGTCAACACCGGCAACCCCAAGGTGCTGAACAACATCATCCATGCCAACACCAGCACGCACTCTGTGATCTATAACGTCAGTTCGGGCGCGCAGTACATCAATAACACCATACACGGCAACACGAGCACGAATGCCCCGACGGGAGCCGCGATCTTCGCATCCGACAACACCAATATCTTGCTTGCCAACAACATCTTCACCAACCACTCGGGCGGGCCGAACATCGATCGCAAAAATGTTGGTACGGCCGCGTTCGTCTTGCGCAACAATCTGGTGCGAGGCGCCTCGCCCAACTATCGAAACCAAGCCGCCGGAGCCTCTGACTTTGCCGACGACCCGCTGTACGTCAACGTATCTTTGGGCGACTTTAGAATCCAGCCTGGATCGCCCTGTTTCGATCGCGGATTCAGCCCAGACGCGCTGATCATTCCTGTAGACGCCGAGGGCAACGATCGCTTCTTTGGGCTTGCGGTCGATGTCGGCGCGGACGAGATCAACGCCTTCGCCGCGACTCAGCTCAGCGCTGGCAATAATTCCGTGTACATTGGCGGTACGGCGGCGCTGTCCGCGTTTCTATACGGTCCGCTCCAGACTCCAATCGCCAACCAGCCTGTTCACTTCTTTGTGAACGGCCAATCCATCGATTCGGGTACGACCAACGTTATCGGCCAGGCGACAGTTCAATACACCGCCCCCATGAACATGAACGTCGGAAACTACCCGCTCGACATGGAATTTCCGGGATTTAGAGGCTATGCGGGCACGACGCTGGCTCGAACCCTCACCGTTCTGCGCACTCAACCGACCGTTACGCCTCAATCGGTGGCCACCGAATCGGGGCTTCCTGTCCAACTAAGAGCGAGGCTGACGCTGAACACCAACAATGCGCCGATGCCTGGCCATTCGATCTCGTTTAAGATTGCCGATACGATCGTCGGCAGCGGCGTTACCGATGCGGATGGCTGGGCGACGCTCAACTATACAGTTCCCCCGGGCGTGGCTGCAGCCACCTACTCGCTAAAGGCCGAATTCGCGGGCACTGCGAACTTCCATGCGGCAACGAGCCAAACAACCTTCATCGTCAACAACACGCCGCCTATCGCTCGCCTGGCCGGAAAATCTTTTCGGTCGCCGGGGATCAACGACCGGGCAGAAGTTGCTGGTTTCGGGACGGTCGTACCCACGACCGAAATGACCATCGAGTTCTGGCAATTGGCCGACTCCGTGCGCCAGCAAGCGCCAATCACCTTGAACGGCGGATCGAACACCAACCGCATCGTCATCCACTCGCCTTGGAGCGATGGCGTCGTCTATTGGGACTTCGGCAACATCTTCACCGGCGGGCGGCTCGCTTATACCCCGCCCCAAAGCGTCGTCGGCACGTGGCAGCACTTTGCCATGGTCGTCAGCCAAAACGGCAACTTCATGCGCATCTACCGCAACGGGGTTCTTGAGGCCCAGAAGGTCGGTATGACGCCTTTTGCAAACCTCAATATGCCGCTGCTCATCGGCGGTTCGGGATTCTTGGGTGAATTGGACGACGTTCGCGTTTGGAACTATGCGCGCGAACAGTTCGAAATCCAGCGAGGCTACCGACAGCCCTTGAAGGGCACAGAACCTGGCTTGATCGGCTACTGGCGGATGGACGATTCTCTGAACGGCAATACGCTGACCGACTCCAGCGGCAACGGACGCACGGCGATGTTCGTCGGTTCGCCCAGGTTCCAACTCTCCGGTGCGACTATCAATCGCGCGGTCGCCCATGCCAACGCGCCGCGCTCGGTCAAGTTTGCCGGCTTCGATGTGAACGACGACCCCCTGTCCTTTGGCATCGCATCGCCGCCAGGCCTTGGATCAGTCTACGGCGGACCGACCTCGTTTACGTTTACTCCGCCGGACGGCGTATCCGGCACTTCGCCGTTCCAGTTCAAGGCCAACGATGGCATGAACGAAAGCCCCGCGGCAGGCGCCATCTTCGACTTTGACGGCGGCGTGCCTTCCGCAACGTTGGCCGGATTGAGCATCGACCTCGCCGCAGGAGCCTACGCGAACGTCGGCTCTTCCAATGCGCTAAAAATGACGAACGCCTTAACCATAGAGGCTTGGATCAACCCACAGCCTCTATTGAATATCAACGAGTACGGCATTATCGTCAATCGAGAAGGCGAGTACGAGATTGCTCGGTTCTGGGATGGAACGATCCGATATGCTCTGGCCAACTCCAACCCGGGATGGGCATGGATCTCGACCGGTTACTTCGCACCCGCTGGAGAGTGGACGCACATCGCGCTGACGTACGATGTCGCTGCCGGCCAGATACGGTTCTATGCAAACGGCCAACTCGTGCACACGCGCCTGGGTGTTGGCAACATCGGCGACATTGCCCCAGCCCAGAACGACTTCCGCATCGGCTGGCGACAGACTTTGGACGCGCTAGGCCGCTATCGAGGTCAAATCGACGAAGTCAGAATCTGGAATCGCGCTCGAACCGCGCAGGAGATCGCCCGCGACTGGCGAGCCGTACTGCGCGGCAACGAACCAGGTCTTAAGGGGCTTTGGCGGATGGAAGATCGAGGCGATGGGACGCTGATCGATGGTTCGGGAAACAATCCCGAAGCCTTGCTCCTTGGCACATTCGTATGGCGAGTGTCGGGCGCTAACATCGACACGGTCAATTGCTGGGTCGGCCAGTCCGCCAACGTCTTGCTCAAAGGATTCACCGCCATCAGCCCGCCGCTTACATTCGATATTATGCGATTGCCAAGCGGCGGCGCATTGGGCGGCACGCCGCCCAACTTGACCTTTACGCCGTCGGTGCGAGGCACGACCGAACTTTGGTATCGCACTCGCAACGCGCTCAACTTCATCAGCGACATGGCTAAAGTCAGGCTTGTGTCGAGATTCCAGGGCGATGCTAACGGAGACGGCTGCGTGGACGACATCGATCTGGCCATCGTCTTAGGCGAGTTTGGAGGAACGACTCCAAGCGGCGACCTCAATCAGGACGGCATTGTGGACGATACCGACCTGGCCATCGTGCTCGGCCAATTCGGCATGGGATGCTAACGAAGTTTGCCTTCCGTTCGCCGGTAGGGAATAATATCTAACCTGGCGAACGGAGGAACCCATGCCCTGGCCTGTGCCCGCGTCCGAAAAGCGGACGCCCGAACAACTGAGAGAGCATTACGAGGTCGAGAAGGAGCTCGCGGATCGATTGCGCGCAGCGCCCAAGCAGGACCGTGCTCGGCTTTACAGCGAACTGTACGACGAACTGTTTCGCCGACTGCCCCACCATCCGCAGCTCTCTCGAAAGGCCGACAGCGACGAACAGGGCAAGGTCGTAGCGTTTCAAATGCAGCTGCTCCGACACTTTATTACGCCTGAAACCGTTTTCCTAGAGATCGGCGCGGGCGATTGCGCCTTGACGTTCGAGGTCGCCAAGACCGCCAAGAAAGCGATCGCCGTCGAGGTTTCCGCCGAGGTAACGCAGAACAAACAGACGCCGGAGAACTTTGAACTCGCGCTTTCGGACGGCAGCAGCATTCCCGTGCCCAACGGCACGGCCACGCTCGCCTATAGCAATCAGCTGATCGAGCATCTCCATGTAGAAGACGCAAAAGATCATCTGAAGCAGGTGTGCGATGCGCTGGCGCCAGGCGGCCAGTATGTCTGTATCACGCCCAACGGCATCTCGGGCCCATACGACGTCTCCATGTACTTTGACGAGACGCCGACAGGCTTCCACATGAAGGAGTACTCCATGACCGAGTTAGGCCGAATGATGCGGCAAGCCGGTTTTAGCAAGGTGCAGCCCGTCGTCGGCGCTAAAGGTCGGCTGATCCTCGCGCCGCTCTGGGTCTACTCGATTCTCGAAGGCTTCTTGTTGGCGCTGCCGCTCAAACTTCGAAAAAAGGTCTCTCGATGGGAACCAATCCGCAAGCGAATCAGCGTTAAGTTAGTAGCGACTAAGTGAAAGGAGAGACCCTATGAAGAAAGCCCTGCTCGCCGCAACGCTGCTCTTTGCCGTCCCACTATCCCCCGCACAAACCGTGGTCGATCCTAATTTAACGGTCGATGTGGTCATTAGAAACCTCGCGCTCCCTATCGCGATGGAGTTTCTTCGAAACGATTCGGTCAGCGAGTTCTTTGTAACCGAGCGATTTTCAGGCCGCGTAAAACTCGTTCGCAACGGCGCGGTCGCGGGCATTGTGCTGGATTTGGCGGTGAACACCGAGACCGAGCGGGGGCTTCTAGGCATGACCAAGCACCCAGACTTTGAAACGAACGGCTTCATCTACCTCTTTTATTCTCCTTCGACGCACGATGGCGGCCCATGGATGGGCAACCGGGTCTCGCGCTTTCGATGGAACGGCACGGCGCTGGTAGACGAACTGATCATTTTGGACGTGTTGCCCGATCCCAATCAAGCCAACGGTCCGATCCATCATGGCGGCATCTTGCTTTTTGGACCAGACCGCAAACTTTATGGGGTTACGGGCGATCTGAACCGCGGCAAGTTCTCCAATCCTCGAATAGAACAAAACTCCGACCCGAACAACCCGTCCGGCGTCGGAGGCATTTTTCGCTATAACGACGACGGCTCCATCCCGGGCGACAACCCGTTCGTCGATCATTCCTCGCCGCACATACAAAGACTGTTTGCGTACGGAATTCGCAATAGCTTCGGTCTTGCGTTCGATCCGCTCACAGGGCGCCTCTGGCAGACGGAAAACAGCCCCGTCAACTACGACGAAATTAATCTGATCGACAAGGGCTTTAACAGCGGGTGGATTAAAATCATGGGGCCGGACGCGCGCAACGCGGCCTACAGCGAAAACGGACAGCGAAACTGGGACGCGCACGAACTTGTCCACCTTCCGGGAAGCTATTACGGCGACCCGAAGTTCTCTTGGACCAACCCCGTGCCGGCCGTAACTTCCATCGCCTTTGCGCGCAGCGCCCGATACGATCCGGGAGTAATCGACGAAGCCATCGTGGGAGACTGGAACAACAGCGCGCTTTATCTGTTCCCTATGAACGCCCAGCGCAACGGCTTCAATCTGACCGGCCCATTGGCCGATCTGGTGGCCGACGGGGCTGCCGAACGCGACTTGTCGCTTTGGGGCACGGGATGGCGCACTTCGACCGACATGGACATCGGCGCAGACGGTTATATCTACTGCGTCAATTATATCAACGGGCTGGTCGTTCGCATTCGACCGGTCAATTCGCCGACCGTCATCAACGGAGAGGCATCCTTGGCAGACTTTGGCGCCCATCCGCTCAACGTGCCCTTGCGCCTCGACATTTATCAGAACGATGCCTTGGTCGAAACCATCGATACGCAGCTAGACGCCTTCGGAAAGTTCTCGGTGCGGGCTCAAACGACCGGCGCTATCAAGGTCGTTGCCAAACCGTCTCACTGGCTATCGGTAGCGCGCGATTCGCTCGCGCTTTCTAGCGGCGGACACATCTACTTGAAGCTTAACTTTGCCTATAACGGCGATGTCAACGGCGACAATACAATCGACGACACCGACCTGAGCTTAATTCTTACCGCTTTCGGAGTCCAGGACGACGACATCGATCAAAATGGCGACGGTCTCGTTGACGACGTCGACCTGAGCATCGTTTTGACCAACTTCGGCCAGGCTGGCCAGGAGTAAGCCCCGTGTTATACTATAGCGTTGCTCGCGGAATAGATAAGCGGGCGTCTATCGCCGGAGGTTAAAGGATGAGTTATCTGAAACGAGCCTTTGTTGCCGCGTTGTGCGCAGTTACTTTTGCCTGGTCGCAGACCACTACCGACCCCAACTTAACGGTCGATATCGTGATAACCGGTCTCAGCCAGCCGACCTGCCTTCTGTTTCACGTCCGAGGCAATCCCAACGAATTTCTGGTAGGAGAAAAGGCATCCGGCCAAGTCAAGCTCGTTCGAAACGGCAGCGTCGAAGCCATCGCGCTCGATCTGCCCGTAGCCAACAACAGCGAGCGGGGCCTGCTCGGCATTGCCATGGACCCAGCCTTCGATACCAATCGATACGTATACATTTACTACTCGCGCTCTACGTCGGACGGTGGAACCTGGCTCGACAATCGAGTGTCTAGATTCACTTGGAATCCGAGCGCCTCAACGCTGACCGGCGAGACCTTGATTATCAGTTTCCCTAGCGATACGACCCAAAACAACGGTCCCAATCACGACGGCGGTATCATCCAGTTCGGCCCGGATGGCAAACTGTACGGCATCACCGGCGATCTCAATCGAGGATTTTTGACCAACACCCGCATCGAACAGAACACGGCCTCTGCCACCAGCGGACGGTATGCCAACGTGGGCGGGATCTTTCGAATCAATACCAACTCGACGATACCTGCCGACAACCCGTTTTTTGCTCAAACAGCGTCGCAGTTGCGGCGCCTCTGGGCCTACGGTATCCGCAACAGCTTCGGCATGATGTTCGATTCGCTGACTGGCCGGCTCTGGTTTACCGAGAACGGGCCCAATCTGTTCGACGAGATCAATATCGCGCACAAAGGCATGAACAGCGGTTGGCTCAAGATCATGGGCCCGGACAGCCGCAACGCGACCTATACCGAAAACGGAAACGTTGCCTACAACGCCGACCAACTGACCATCCTGCCCAACTCCCAATACTACGATCCTCTCTATTCCTGGCGATCGCCGATCGGGGTAACGTCCATCAACTTTCTGCGCAGCGCGCGATACGAGACCAACATTCGTGACGCTGCCCTGGCAGGGGACGCCAACCTGGGCAACCTTTACAAGTTCGACGTCAACGCGAACCGAGACGATCTGATTCTGACGGGCGGCGTGGCCGATCGAGTGGCCGATAGCTCGACCGAGCGCAACCTGAACCGATGGGGCACGGGCTGGGGCGTCATCACCGACATGGACATCGGCGCAGACGGATACATGTACATGACTTCGCTCTCGAATGGAGCGGTCTATCGGCTTCGACCGATCAATCCGCCAACCGTGTTAAACGGAGAATGCAGGTGGCTCGGCTACCTGGGAGAACGACTCGGCATTCCCGTTACACTAGACCTCTTTAACGGCACAACGCTGGTAGAGACGATCGTTGTCGAGGCGGATGCGTTCGGAAAGTTCTCTACTCGTCCAGCCGCGCCCGGCAACTACACAATCGTCGCTAAGTCTCCACAAGCCCTTTCAAAGCGGTTGACGGGCGTAACGCTGCCCAGCGGCGGCTATGCCTATGTGCTGATCGATTTCGATATCCTGGGAGATGCCAACAACGACAATCTGATCGACGACAGCGACCTTGCCATGCTTCTTGAAGCGTTTGGCACCAATCTGCCAACGACAGACTTCAACGGCGATGGAATCGTAGACGACGTTGACCTGAGCGTATTGCTCATGAATTTCGGTCTATCGGGCGAATCGCCCTAACAGAGGGAAACTATGACTAAACTTCTATCCTTAACACTCGGCGCGCTGATCGCCTTAAGCGCCCATGCGCAAACTTTTACCGAATCGGGCTTTGTGATCGAATCCCACTTCGTGGGAGGCGTTCAAAGACCGATCTGTTTCGAGTTCCTGCACGAAGACCGCATCTCCGACGTTCTAGTGGGAGAGTGGCTGACCGGAAAGGTCAAATGGGTGCAGAACGGCACGGTCGTGGCGACTGTTCTGGACGTAAACGTCTCTAACGTCGCCGAGCGCGGCTTTCTCGGCATGGTCAAATCGCCCGATTTCGACGAGACCGGCCACCTCTACGTCTACTACTCTCATGCGGACGTAGACGGAGGCACATGGACCGACAACCGGGTGGAGCGGTACACCTGGAACGGCGCTCAACTGGTGAATCCAACCCTCATTCTATCGTTCCCCCTCGATCCGAGCCAGATTCTGGCCGACCGGCACAACTCCGGCCCGATGGTCTTTGGACCGGACGGCAAACTGTACGGTATGTGCGGCGATATGCATCGAGGCCGATTCAGTAACCCGCGCATCGAGCAAAATACCAGCACGACCGCCGTGGCCGGCACGGGCGGCATCTTCCGTCTAAACCCGGACGGAAGCATCCCAGCCGATAATCCATGGGTCAGCCATCCCCATCCATCGATCCAGCGCTTGTATGCCTATGGATTGCGCAATACCTTTGGCATCCAGTTCGATCCTTTGACCGGACATCTCTGGATGACCGACAACGGTCCCTCTGTCTACGACGAGGTCAATCTAGTGCGCAAGGGCTACAACGGCGGATGGCTCAAGATCATGGGGCCCGACAGCCGCGACGCCTCCTATGGAGAGAACAATCTGCGCGTTTTCAACGCCTCGGATCTGACCTATCTGCCAGGTGCCTACTACGAAGACCCAAAGTTCAGCTTCCTGATCCCTATCGGCATCACAACCATCTGTTTCGTGCGCTCGGCCCGGTTCGAGCCGAATCTGCGCGATCATACGCTAATTGGCCAAAGCAACGGCAATGGAAGGCAATACAAACTGTTGATGAACGAAGCGAGGGACGGCTTCGTACTGTCCGGCGTCTTGGAAGACACCGTCGCCGACACCAATGCAGAGGGCGACACGATAGCGTTTCTAAACTCAGGCAGCGCGCCGACCGATTGCAAGATCGGACCAGACGGCAACATCTACACGACGGCGCTTTGGATCGAACGCATCTGGAGAATACGGCCGCAAAATCCGCCCACCGTGCTCAACGGTCGGGCCAAACTTTCCAACTGGACCCCCTACCCTCTGGGCGTGCCGCTGACCCTAAAGTTGATGAACGGAAATACGACCGTCGAAACGATCGACACGACGCTCGACGCCTATGGCAAGTTCTCGGTTCGCGTACAGACTCCAGGTTCTTACTCCGTAGTCGCCAAAGCAGGCACGTGGCTATCCAAGAGACAAAACAGCGTCTCGCTCTCCAACGGGGGCTGGGCCTATCTGCGCTTCAACATGGATGTAAACGGAGACGTTAACGGCGACAACATCATTGACGATAGCGATTTGGCCCAACTTCTTACCGACTTCGGTACAGAAGAATCCGCCTCAGACCTCAACGGCGACGGGATCGTGGACGACACAGACTTGGCGTTGTTGCTGGAGAACTTTGGACTTTCGGGCGAATGAGCGGGGATTTCGTGGAACGAAACTTGCTGTATAATCTGTTCAACGAGGGAACGATTGATCTTTAAGGAGAGCCTATGAAAACGACCTGCGCGGCAGTTCTATCGGCTTTGATCTGCCTGACGGCAGTCGCCCAAACACTAGACGACGCCACGATGACGTGGGAGAACGTCGTTACGGGCCTCAGTTTGCCGACCTCCTTCGAGTTCATCGACGAAAGCAACCCTAACGAGTTTTGGGTTACCGAAAAGAACACCGGCAGGGTTCGACACGTTCGCAACGGCGTTATAGGAAACACCGTGCTCGACCTTCCCGTTGCAACCGCCGCAGACCGCGGTCTGCTGAGCTTGGTCAAATCGCCCGACTTTAACCAGACCGGACACGTCTTCGTCTTCTACTCCTTCGCGATCGCCGATGGCGGCGCCTGGATCGAAAACCGCATCGAACGATATACGTGGAACGGGACAGCAATGGTCGACCCGGTTATCATCTGGTCGACTCCGTTCGACCCCAGCCAGCCGAATGGCGATTGGCATCAGGGCGGCGTGCTTTTGTTCGGCCCCGACAGAAAACTGTACTTCCCCACCGGCGACCTGCATCGCGGTCGGCTTGACAACGGTCGAATCGAGCAAAACACGCACGGTTCGGCAGTTGCGGGCGTAGGCGGCATCTTGCGCCTTAACCCGGACGGCACGACGCCGGACGACAACCCGTTCGCCGACCACGCCAACGAAGCGATCCGACGCATGTGGGTCTATGGGCTTAGAAACTGCTTCGGCATGGCGTTTGATTCGCTTACCGGCTTGCTCTGGTTTACTGAAAACGGCCCAGACAAGTACGACGAGATCAATATCGCGCGCAAGGGGCTTAACAGCGGATGGCTCAAAATCGTCGGCCCCGACAGCCGTAACGCGATATACTTTGAAAATAACAACACCGCCTACAACGCTGCCGACCTGACCATGCTGCCCGGAGCGATCTATCGCGATCCAGAGTTCAGCTGGGTTGAGCCGATCGGCCCGATCACTATGCTCTTTCTAAGAAGCCAGCGATTCGACGCCAACTGGCGGGACCATGCGATCTTTGACGACAGCAACCACAGCGAGCTCTATCGGCTCCTGATGAACAATGAGCGCGACGGCTTTGCGCTAACTGGCGGCTTGGCCGACAAGGTGGCCGACCATGGGGGAGAAAGGCTCCTGCTCAAAGTCGGTACGGGTTTCTGGACGTGCACCGATAGCGAGATTGGGGCGGATGGATACGCCTACTTGCTCTCGTTAGCGCACGGTCGCGTTATCCGCCTGCGCCCTGTCAATCCGCCAACGGTTATCAATGGCCGCATCGAATTAACTAACTACGTCGGCTCGATGATCGGCGTACCCTTGACGATCGAACTGCGCCAAGGGCAGACGGTCGTCGAAACGCTCAATACAACCCTCGATGTCTGGGGCAAGTTTTCTGTGCGAGTGGCAGCGCCGGGCAACTACACGGCCTATGTGAAGCCATCCAAATGGCTCGCCAACAAGATTCTCGGCGTTAGCCTCACATCCGGCGGCTATGCTTACCTCAAGTTTGCCAGCGGCTCCAACGGCGACGTCAACGGAGACAACATCGTGGACGATAGCGACCTGGGGGCTGTGTTGGAGGCCTTTGGCACAGACAACGCCGCGGCAGACCTAAACGGCGACGGTATCGTGGACGACACGGACTTGAGCATCGTGCTCGAAGCCTTCGGACTGCAAGGCGAGGACTGATTTCCCGCAACGGCGGGATTGAGTAAAGTCGGACGGCGGGCTCTGCCCCTGGTCCGATGATGTTGAAAAAAGGAGGTCGTGCTGATTATGGGTGCATCAACAGCCCGTGCTTGGATTGCTCTACGCCGAATGTCGGCGCTCGCTTTGCTAACTGGCGCATTGCTCGCAAATTCTCAAACCCTTGTCGATACATCGATGACTTGGGAAAACGTTGTAACCGGCCTATCCAACCCCATCAACTTTGAGTTCGTCAGCGACAAGAACCCGACCGAAATGTGGGTAACGGAAAAGAACACCGGGCGCGTAAAGCACATCTTCAACGGAACCGTCCGGATTGTGCTAGACCTGCAAGTCTCAAACAGCACCGACCGCGGGCTGCTCGGTATCGTCAAGCATCCCGACTTTGAGCAGAATCGTTGGGTCTATCTCTACTATTCGACATCGCCCTCAGGCGAAGGCGCCGATTGGCTCTCTAATCGAGTCGTGCGATTTGAGTGGACCGGAGACGAGTTCATCAACCCCCTGCTCATCTGGGAGACCTTTACCGATCCCAACCAGCCCAACGGCAACTGGCACCAGGGCGGCGTCATGGCGTTCGGCCCCGATCGCAAACTCTATATCGTAACAGGCGACCTCCACCGAGGACGCATCTGGGCCGGTCGAATCGAGCAGAATACTCACGCAACCCTTCCATCGGGCGTTGGCGGCATCCTTAGGCTTAACGACGACGGCACAACCCCAAGCGACAACCCGTTTGTCAGCCACTCAGCGGAGTCTATTCGCCGCATGTGGACATACGGTCTGCGCAACTCCTTTGGCATCGAATTTGATCCGCGCACTGGCATCCTCTGGTACACGGAGAACGGCCCCGACTTTTGGGACGAGATCAATTATGTGGAGCGCGGCGGCATGAACAGCGGCTGGCTCCTGATCATGGGGCCCGATAGCCGCGATGCCCGATACCCCGAGAACAACCAGACCGCATTTAACGCCTCGAACCTGGTCAACTTGCCAAACAGTTACTACCAAGACCCTGTGTTCAGCTGGTATAACACGATCGGCCCCATTGCATGTAAATTCATCACGAGCGCCCGCTTCTCGGGCGATTGGTCGGAAAACCTCTTCATGACCGATACCAACACAGCTGGCCTTTATCTCTTCAAGATGAGGCCAGACCGCAAGGGTTTTCTGCTTGACGGCCCTCTTAGCGACCAAGTTGCCGACAACCTGGCAGAACGCGAGATGAATCGCATAGGATCGACGTTCTGGACGATCACCGACGTCAAGTTTGGAGCGGACGGCTTCATGTACCTGCTAGGACATGCGCACGGTCGAATTCTCCGAATCCGACCCGTCAGTCCGCCGCCCGTTCTGAATGGCAAGGCAGTGCTCGAGAACTATGCCGCTTTGCCTCTCAACATGCCGATCACGATCAGACTTCGAAACGAAACGACCAACGAACTCCACGATCCGATCAACAGCGTCTTGGACTGGAAGGGCAACTTCAGCGTTCGGGCTCCATCAGGCGGTACGTTCTCGGGTTCGATCAAGGTGGGAACTTATCTCAGTCAGAGCATCGAAGAGTTCACTTTGGCGGCCAACGGGTACATCTATCTCGATCCTGCCTTTGGCGCCAACGGCGATGTGAACGGCGACGACATCGTGGACGACGCGGACCTGCTCATAGTGCTTGAATCGTTCGGCACAGATGGTTTGGGCGATGTCAACGGAGACGGCATCGTTGACGATCTCGATCTCGCCATTGTCCTTGAGTCCTTTGGTCTGGCCGGACACCAACCCTAAATCTGAACGATCTCGATCTCTAACTCGGGCAGCCTGACAAGCGCCATCGTCGGGTTGCCCGTTTGCCATCCGCCCAGTTCGCCCGGGTTCAAAATCTGGCAGCCCCCCTCTTGCCGAACATCGACCTTATGGGTGTGGCCATAGACGACCAGGTCGAACAATCCGCTGAGGGCAACCGCCTGCACCGGTTCTGGCTCGTGAAACATCGCTATCCTCACACCCGCGATCTCGCCCTGCCACGGTTGCTGTCGAATCTCGCCGAAAGGGCTCATAAAGCGATGAAGGCCTAACCGCTCGCCGTCGTTATTGCCAAAGATCGCCGTAACCGGCTTGCCCAGCCGCTCCAATCGCTTGGCGGCAAAGGGAGCGATGATGTCTCCCGCATGGAGCAGCCGCTCGACGCCCCGTTCGAGCGCCAGATCGACCGCGCGATCCAAGGTTGTCAGATTGTCGTGGCTGTCCGAGATCACCGCAATCAGCATGGGCGCTCCTTACATGTGGAAACCGCCCCGAGGGGGAATTCGGGGCGGTTTCTCGGGGGACGGGGTTTGGATAGAAGACTCCTATTTGAAAAAGTCGAATTCTTCGATAAGGGATTTTACCCGTTTTAGGAACTGTCCCGCATACATGCCGTCGATCAAGCGGTGATCGTAGCTCATGCAGAGGTTCATCATCGACCGGATTGCAATCATATCGTCGATAGCCACCGGCTGCTTGACGATCGCATATGTGCCCATAACCGCCGATTGCGGCGCGTTGATAATGGGAGTCCCGATCAATGCGCCATAAGTGCCTGTGTTCGTAACGGTAAACGTGCCGCCCATCAGGTCGTTGGTCGTAATCCGGCTCTCCCGCGCCTTCTTCGCCAACTCTTCCAAATCTTTCGCCAAATCGATCAAACTCTTCTTGTGAGCGTCTCGAATGACCGGCACGACCAAGCCGCCCTCGCCTTTGGCGCCCAAGGCCACAGCAACGCCTAAGTTCACGTACTTATGGACAATGATCTTGTCGCCCTCGATAGAAGCGTTCATCATGGGATACTCGACCAGCGCCTCGGTAACCGCCTTAAGGAAGAAGGGCGAATAGGTGAGCCGAACGCCGAACTGAGCTTGAAAACTCTCTTTGTTGCGGTCGCGGAACTCGACCAGCTTCGTTACGTCCGCCTGCATCACCGTCGTAACGTGCACAAGCGTCTGGTAGCTATGGGTCAGTTTGTCCGCAATGACCTTTCGCAAGCCCGTAAAGGGGATGATCTCGTCGCCCTCGCCCACAACGACCGGACGAGGCGCCTCAAAACTGGGCGCCTTTCGACCCTCCAGATAGGCCACTAAATCGCGCTTGGAGACTCGACCGCCGCTCCCTGTTCCCGATAGGCCGCTCAATTCAGCCTCGGACAACCCATGGTCCTTTGCCATTCGCGACACCAACGGCGAGTAGCGTCGCGAGCCCTTGTTCGCCGCAGGCGCAGCGACAACCGGCGCGGCGGCGGGCGTTGGAGCCGGGGCCGGAGCCGAGTCGGCATAGAATCCCTCGCTCTCTTGAATGGGGGGCGGACCGCTCTTCTTGGCGACGACGCCGTCCTCGGAGATCACCGCTAACTCTTGTCCTACTAATACGGTCTCGCCTTCCTTGGCCAAAATCTGCTGCATAATGCCGGTGGCGGGCGCCGGAAGCTCGGTGTTCACTTTGTCGGTCATGATCTCGACGATCGGCTCGTCTTCGGCGACCGATTCGCCGACGTTCTTAAGCCATCGCACAATGGTGCCCTCGACTATGCTTTCCCCCAGTTCAGGCATGACGACCGACGTTGGCATCAAACTCTCCTCATCCCGAATCTTACCCAATCAATAACGGTGAAGCGTCCTCGCAGCCTCGATAATCTCCTCGACGCTCGGTAGCACGTACTTCTCTAACGGCTCGGCAAACGGGACGAACGAATCGCGCGCCGCCACCCGCATGACCGGTCCGTCCAAGAGGTCGAATCCAGCCTCGGCGATCTGTGCGGCGATTTCGGCGCCCACGCCGCCCGTCTTAGGCGATTCGTACACGATCAGCGCCTTGTTCGTCTTGGCCAGCGAGCCAAGCACCGTCTCCATGTCCAACGGTTTGACCGTGCGCAGATCGATCACCTCGCAAGAGATGCCTTCGCCAGCAAGAACTTCAGCGGCCTCTAAAGAAAAGTGCACCATCGCGCCGTATGCAACGATCGTGATGTGATCGCCGGGGCGGCGGATGGCCGCCTCGCCCAATCGGACGATGAAATCTTGATCCGGGCCAGGAATCTGGCCCTTGATTCGCCGATAGAGCCACTTGTGTTCGTAGAATAACACTGGATTGTTGTCCCTAATCGACGCCTTCATCAATCCATAAGCATCCTCGGCAAATGCAGGCTGAACGACCTTAAGACCCGGCACGTGGAAGAACCAAGACTCGAACTGCTGGCTGTGATAAAGGCTGCCGCCCACATAGCCGCCCGAAGGACCGCGGATGACGATCGGCATCGAAACCGTACCGCCCGAACGATAACGAAAAGTCGCCGCGACATTGACCACTTGATCGAAGCCGCACGAGATAAAGTCCATAAACTGCATCTCGGCGACAGGTCGCTTCCCCATGGCCGCCGCGCCGACCGCCGTGCCCACGATCAGCGCCTCTGAAATCGGCGTGTCGATCACTCGATCGGATCCAAACTCGTTTAAGAATCCGTCGGTTACCAGAAACGCGCCGCCCAGACGACCGATGTCCTCGCCCAAAACAAAGACGCTCGAATCGCGCTGCATCTCCTCCCAGATCGCTTGCCGAATGCCTTGTAGAAAGGTCATTTCGACCATTTGGTCACCCCCGCGCTCTCGTCGTAGATGTCCTCCATCGCGGTGTGCGCTTCCGGCTCTGGGGCATTGATGGCATATTCAGCCGCGTCCAACACCTGTTTCTGAACGTCTGGCGGCGGACTGGGCAGCTCAGAGGCCTTGAAAATCTTGTTCTTGATCAAATACTCGCGATATCGCGGTATCGGGTCTTCCTTCTGCCACCGTTCGATTTCTTCCACAGGCCGATATCCCATAGCCCGAGTGTCGTCATGGTCGGCATGGCCGCGAACTCTATAAGTCATGCACTCGACGATGCTCGGGCCATCCCCTGCCCTCGCTCTCGCCAGCGCAAGGCTGGTATGCTCGTACACCTCCAGCACGTCGTTGCCATCGATCGACCAACCTGGAATGCCGTAGCCCGACGCGCGCGCGGCCGTGTTCTCCGTCGCATAGCCCAGGTGCGTCGGCGTCGAGTAAGCGTACTGATTGTTCTCCACAATCAGCACAAGCGGAAGCTTATGCACGGCCGCGAAGTTCATCCCCTCGTGAAACACGCCCTGAGCCGTGGCGCCCTCGCCCGTATAGGCGACCACGCAACTGTCCGTCTTGCCGTCCAGCCTCAACGCCCACGCCACGCCGCACGCCACGGGAATCGTGCTGCCCAACATCGAGGTGGAATGGATGACGCCTGCGCTCAAATCGCCCATATGGCTCCAGCTGTCCTTGCCCCGAGTGGGCGCTTCCGCTTTGCCCCATACCTGGCACATAATGCTCTCTAACGACATGCCCTTGAAATGAAAGATGGGCATATCGCGATGGATGGGCGAAATATAATCATGAGGCTTGAGAGGCAACGAAGTGCCCGCATTGATGGCCTCTTGGCCGATAGACGCATACAAATTGCCGCGCTTTAGTCGCGCCTTCTTCTTAAAATCTAAGAGCGTCTCGTCGAACAGCCGCGAAAGCCACATGCGGCGATAAAGCTCGTAATGGTCGGCCTTGGTCAAATGGTCTCGATAGCGTTGTTCGGCGGTCTGGCTGTTCGTGCGGTTCTTCGTTCTGGTTGCCAATGGAGCGGACGCCTCCTTCGGGTGCGAATTCGTATTCGCTAAGCTGACGGCGAACCAGAGTATACCACGCCACAACCCCTACTTGCCGATGCCCAGCCAATCGTGCATCAGGAACCAAATGCGCCCGATCAGCAGCGCGATTCGAGCCATTACCGTATTCCCAAAGATGGCGCCCAACGCGATCATCAGCATCCATCGTCCAAAGATGGCTGTCCGCTTGACTCCGCCCTTCTGTTCAAACGAAAACAGGAAGTAGGTCATTACCGACAGAAGGATGACTAGAAAGATGATGTTGTTAATGACCCCCGAAGCTAACAGGTCGGGGTTGGCATCGCTCGTCCATAGCGGTTTGAAACTGGAGCGCACTTGCGGCAGGTAGACCGACGAGAACTCCTGAAAGTAGAGCCCCGCGTACGCCCCGATCAATGTGCCGATAACGATGCGGCTGATCCAAGAGTACTTTTCGGTATAGATCGTAAAGAGCCACATGGCGTAAGGCAGAGCAAAGGCCCACCACCACTTGCCATCGTGAAAGACGTTGGTCCACCAGATTCGATGCATGATGTCGGCCACCATGACGCCAATGCCATAGCCCGCGGCAACGCCGATGAAAAGGTGCTCGACAAAGCGATAGATCGGGTTCTCTCGATAAAGAATCGTGTATGCGCCCAAGGTCAGCAGCGCAGCGATCCACAAACCGACAATCTCTAAGTTCATCGCCTATCCTCCCGCCTGCCGTCGCGCCATGGCCATCGCCACATTGCCGATGATGATAAAGATGATGATCAAAACGTGAGAGAATGAGATCGCATTGGCGAACTTTGCGCCCAGTCCGCCTTCGATTCCCATCAGTTCCTCGTACTCCTGAGCGCCCTTCGCTCCTGTGATCATCCCTACGATCTGCTTGGAGTCGAGATAGGTGTAGGCGTCGGCAGCCATGACCGAGGTCGGGCAGTAGCCCATCGTTAGACTCTGAGGCTTGAAAGCCAGCCAGGCTAGCTTGAGCGTGGCCGAGGCTGTAATGTCCAGGCCGAACTTGAAGTCATTCAAATTCCGAACCCCTTGCATCAAGGGCAGTTCGACCACAGGCGTGCCGTTCACATCGGTCTTCACCGTCGCAGCGATGTCGTTCGAAAGGCCGCGAACCGCAATTGCGGCGCCCGGCAAGAATCCAAAGTGCACCCAATCCTCGCCGTATCGATAGCCCTCCTCTGCCGCAATCTCCTTGGCCATCTTGAGCGATATGTCCCTCGCTTGGGCCTCGAACGAGATGATCGCAAATCGGAGACGCTTGCGCATCAGATGTCGGATAACAGCTTGGAATTGCGGGCCGTTCTCTGCAATGGTCGAAGGCCCCCAAGGGGACGAGACCATCACCAAATCGCCTTCCTGCAGGTTGTTTTCAATGTGGTCGTATAGCGCCTGCGCCGGAGGCGTGATCTGCGCCGGCATTTGGACGTTCATCAACAAGAAGAACACGATGTTGGCGAACAACAACAAGTAAAGCCATCGACGGTCTATAGCCAGCAATCGGTCCCAAACTGAACGCTTTTCCATGGGTTACCTCTCTACTCCGATACCGCGCTCCAAACTGAGCCAAAGCCTTAAGGCCATCGCAAGCCCTCCGATTCCGACCCCAAACTCGATCGCGCGCTGCGCCGGCCCGTTCAGCGCCTTCAATATCCAGTCCGATACGCGATCGCCTCGCAACGAATACAAGATCGCATCCATAGAAAAAGGTTTCTTGGATGCTTCTTCAGATAGTTCCGTCGGTAGCCCAAAGGCGTTTGAAATCACTCCAGCCAGAGGAATGACTCCCAACATCACAATCATCGCCGTCGCCATCAGGATAGACGCTTCGATCGAACGAATTCGAAACGCTCGATAAGCGGCTGAAAAGATGTAGAATGCGATCAGCGAAAACATGACGGCCTCAAGGCTGATGAACACGCGCTGAAACGCTAAGGTATAGGCCGTCTCGACAAATTGGTTGGCAGCCACGGCCTTCTTCTCTGCGAGTTTGCTCCAAATGCTGAGCGTAGCCATGATCACCAGCGACAACAGAAGCACGGTACTGTATCCCCAATTGGTGCGCTTCTGAACGACCGCGCGACCGTGAACCCTAAACAGACCTACAATGCCTAAGACGAGCGCCACGCCCGTTATGATCTGCATAAAGTTCTGCATCTGGGTCGTGTACTTTGTCAGGAAGTTGGCCTTCTCTCCGTCCGCGCTGGTCGACAAGGGCCAAAAGAACTCCACTGCAAAGAAGGCGCCCGCAATAAAAGTTATCGTCATGACGAGATAGCGACGCCCCTGACGAGGAAGAACCTGCAAAGCGAACACCAAACCGGCCATCAACAAGAATGCGCCAACGGTAATCGCAGCAAGAACCAATTTGTTCTGGATTTCCATAGTCGCCTATTGACCTCCGCCGCCGCCGAATACCGCATCCCAGCCGCCGGGCTGGAAGAAGAACTTGAGCTTCTCTGCGCCCTCGCCATAAATCGATGCCAGGATCGCGCCCAGAATGATCAGAAGGCCGAACATGATCTTCGTCGCGTCCTGACCGACCAGACTGCCCAACAGCACCGGCTCCCGCCCCAGATAGGCCGACGCCGCATAAAATTCGTCGCCAATGATCGTATAATCGCACGCCGCGACGAAGAAAGGCACTTGAGTGAAACTGGTCGTACCGGCAATCTGAATGGCGCCCACCATGTTGCCCGTCTCCGCAAAGATCAGGCTCTCCGCATAGAATTCGCCAAAGAGGAAGTTTGCCGCCACTTTCTCGCGCTGGATCAGGCCTGCGACGCCCGAAGCGAACGCAAACTGACGGTCGGACAGAAACCGGATGTTGTCCGAGTCGAACAGATCGGGCCGCCCTGCTTCTTGATAAGCGTCATAAATGGCCTCTTGAGCGACCGTATAAACGGTGGCGTCGGCTGTCAGGAACCGCATCGGAGTCGCAAATCGCGCCGATTCCTTGGTGATGTACTTAAAAATCGTCAGCGCCTGCACCGCAATGACGCCAAACGCCGTCAAACCGGGAATCTCCAAAATCGGCCGCCCCATCTCCGTCGCGCGACCGATCGCCTCATCGATCGCGTTCAAACCCGGTATGCGCCGAACATAAAGCTGACGGCCCGACTTGGCCCGCAAGATGTTGCCCAGCACCAGCACGGCAATGACGCCGATGATGATGGCCACAAACCAGTTATCGTGAGCGTGCTGTATCGACATGCGTCCTTCCTCCGCGGCGCTCCTCTTCTAACTCCTCGATGCGCTGTAGGAGCCGCTCCACATTGCCCCGCGAGTTGAAAAACTGCGAATAACGGTCTACTCGATCAAATCCTAAGAACGGAACCACAAACGGCGAAAACGCGATCGCCGCATGGGACGCCAGCGGCGCCACAGGCTTGTTCATCTCTAAAAACATGATCGCCGGAGCCGACAGCCCGCGCTTGACCACGTTCTGCGCAATGCCCTCCACCATCTCCTCTGTCTGCTCGTCGGTCAGAGGATCGTCCCAAAACAGCTTCATAGCGCCTCCGACAAAGCGAGCGACGGATCGCCAATCTCCACCTGCCCCAATCGCTCGCGAATCTCCGATTCGCAATCCCCATAATATAGGAAGACCCCGCGAAAAGCATCAAGCCTCGACGGATTGGCCAGCGGGCTCAGCATTGCGCCCGCCCTGCCCCAATCGATGCGCTTGACCTTGTCAAACCGTATCTCCCGCATCGACAAACCAGCCCTCGCGCGCACGGATTCGTCGCTGATCTTGAACCTCATCGGAAACAGAAAGTCGGCAGAGGCGGACAGCAGCATCCAGAAGGCCGCGATCGCCATTAGCGGGCTATTGAAGAACAGAAAACCGCAAAGCGGACCGACGAAAAGGGCGAGGCAGACCACAGCCAGTTTGAGCCGTTCGCCCTTGGCCAGCCAGACGCTCCATTCCAGCGCATCCTGGCGCGCAATCCCTTCCGTAGCGGTCATTCTCGCAATCAGTTCGACAAGCCAAACCGCATTCCTGCTTCGCTCTCTTTAGGTATAATCGAACCCGACATGGCAAAAACCTCAGAAGGCGATTCCGTTCGAGTCAAGAGCCGAGAACCTAGCGCAGACGAGATGAAGTCCGGCGCATTCCTTCCCTACTATGGCGGATTGGATGGCACGATCGTTCGATTGTTCAAAGACGACACCGCCGCTGTGAGCATCGACCCCGCATCGATGACCGCCGACATGAGAGAGCGGCACGAAGCGCAGACCAAACAGATGCACGAAAAGTGGCTCAACAGCCTTTCGGATGAAGCGCGCAATCGACTATCGCCCGAAGAAAAAAAATTCAGCCTCAACTACGTGCTTCTTTTCTCGACCAGCGACCTGGAACCCGCCAAAGGCAAAGCCGCCGCCAAAACAACCGACAAACCGACTAAAGACCCCAAGCGCAAAACAAGCAAAGAAATCGAATCGGAAGAACAAGCCTACTTGGAGCAGTTCAAGAAGAAGCCAAAGTAGAATCAAAAGACGGCTGACGGCTTAACCGCTCCTGAACGGTTGCGCTGCGATAGGCGAACATCCGATCCAGATCCTTCCCAATGATCGGACCGGTCAACGGCGCCAGCACGCCGCCGATGGGCCGAAAACGAATCGTGTCCACAATCAGCGTCCGGTCGTCCTCTAAAGGCACAAACTCGTGCCGATGCTCCCAAAACGGAAAAGGCGAACGGTCGGCAATGTCCACAAAGCGATACGGCGCTTCTACCTCCGAGATTCGAGCGTGCCAACGAATGCTCACCCCCATTCGTGTAACCAGCATACGGATCAACGCCCCCGTCTTAATCTTCGGCGGATCGTCCTCAAACTCAATGCTGATTGAAGGCGGCGTAAGCAATGGAAGCGAGGAGACATCGCTAAAAAACTCCCAAACCTCTTCGATAGGCGCGTTCACCTCGCACTCGTATCGCCGTTCCCAAATCGCGAACATGGGCATGAGTTTACCTATCTTACTAACCTCTGCGACGGCGCCGCAAGTTTCCGCACGACTCTCATATCGGCTGAGGCCGCCAAGATGCTCAGATAGCTACAAGGATTCGCGCTCACCCGGAACGCCAGGCTTCTGCCTGGCGACTCTCAAGGCTGCTTGAATAGGCAAACAGCGACCTATTCAAGGTTCGATTCGTACTCAAAGTTGTGCTACATTCTTGGGAAAAGCCGCTTACGCCCCCCCTCTCACTCGCACCCTAGGCCGAAGTTGTGGAGGACTTCTTCTAAGTCTAAATCGTCCACGATGCCGTCGCCGTTCAGGTCGGCGGATGGATTCGCCGTGCCGAACGCCTCCAGCACCATCGCCAAATCCTTGTCGTCGATGCAGCCGTCGCCGCTGACGTCCCCCTCCGACCGAACGGCGAGAATCTTGTACTTGACCAGGGGCGGGAGGGCCGTCGCCCCGGTCATCAGGTAAAGTCGATCCTTTTGAATCCGAGTCCAGCGGGGCTCGGTCGCGAAGGGAAGGTCGAGGTACATGTACCAGACCGGCCGGAAGTTGCGATCCAACTTTGCGATCAAGGGGCGATGGTTTAGATATTGTCCGTCCTGCCCATCCTGGCCCACGCCGACCATGTAAAGAGCGCCTCGCTCGTCGTAGGCGAATAGGCCGTACCGCTCATAGCGTCGAACGCCGGGAAGCGGAACAGCCATGCTCATCAACACGGATCCGGAGATCGTATCGAACTCAAGCAGATATTGCCGGCCGAAGGCGTCGAACCAATCGCCCAAAAGGCGGCCTTTAGGGTCGGTCCACAAACGAGCGAGGTTGCCGTTCGGCGGAAACCAATGGGTCCAGTCGATGCCCGTCCGAGCGTCGACGCCGTAAAGGATGTTTTGCCATTGCCCGAGCGGATGGTGCACGCGCGCGCCCAAGGCGACTTTGCCGTTGCCATAAATCGCCAACTTCGACCCGTCGGTCCACAATTCCTGGTAGCCAAAGTCGAACGAGACCGCCGAGAGCAAAGCGCCGCTAGCGTCCAAACAGATCAGGCGCGGAAAGACGACGGCGCTCGCGTACACGGGATTGCGAGCGATAAGGTCGCTGGCAACGAATCCGCTACCTGCGTCAGATGGCGATTCGGGCGCGCGATAGATGTGCGACCAGATAGGGATCAACTGGTGGTTGAAGAGCGTCGTCTTGACGGCAGTTTGCGAGCCGCCGAACAGCACAATCTTGTCGCCGTGCATCCCGGCGATGCTGCCGGTTCCCAATCCGCCCGGCTCGTTGTAATGGGCCACAACGTCGCCCTGCCGAGTAAACACGAACGCCGCGGAACGCCAGATTCCTGGCGCACGATAAAGACCTCCAAACGCAATAGTCCCATTGCTCAAGAGCGCGCTGCTGTTGAGGGCCTCGGTGCTGCCCAGGTTGATCTCCCTGTACCACTCCTGATGGCCCTGCGAATCGAAGCGGACGACCAGTAGCGCGCGTCCGCTGCCCAAAGTAACGTTCCCCTCTTCGTCGACGACGCCGGTCGTCCAACTTATGTGACGTATCTGCCTGATGTCGGGCACCGACCGCCACAGCTCCACCAATTGCCCTGGACTCGTCTGGATCAAAGCAAGACACGCGATTGCCGCTAGCCATCTTAATCGTTTCATACCTTTCACCGTTCCTTTACCTTTGCCGGGGGGACGTTAGGGCGCCCCCCGGCTCGTTGTCTTTTCAGTCGCCTCGGCGGCCCATCGATCTCAGCAAGATCTCCATGTCGAGCGGGTCTACAAGACCGTCCTTGTTCAGATCGCTCCGAAGGAAGCGCCCTTGCTCCCGATCCGACCGCAGCCCCGCGTCTTGAACCATCAGCGCCAGAGCGGACGGGGGCTGGGCGGCAAAAGCGAAGATCAAAGCAAGGGTCGAGAGCATCTTGATAAAGGTCTATAGGGTCGATGTGAATCCGGCCTTTTTGTTTAAGGCGCTACCTGGTCGATCCCCGGCGCTCAGCCCAAAGCCGGGGGGGGTGGATATACTGCGAACAGCGACTGCTCAGAAACGCGCTCTTCGACATCTGCATCCTCCTGTCCACTGGAACGCCAGGCTTCTGCCCGGCCCGGTCTTTCGCCTCGCCGTCAAAGTACCGCCGGCGTCCCGCCGGCCCCCTGGAACCTTCCGCCCGGCCCGGTCTTTCGCCTCGCGGGGACGCTCGGCCTCCCGGATCT
>JABWCR010000016.1 GCA_013359125.1 Armatimonadota bacterium
GTGCTGAACGCCGCCCAAGAAACCTACCCCGCAGCCGACGACCCCGAATGGGGCCAAGTCCCCCCGGACGAAGTCTGGACCCTCATCCCTCAGCACGAGGGATCGTGAACGAGGCGCATCGCGGGAAGGACAGCCTACAACTTCATCGAACTGAAGATGGCTATGGCAAAGCCCAAGAAGGTGTACGACGTCAAGCCGGTAAAGGGCATGGAGACCGAACTCGGACTTTTGGCCGCGATGTTGCAGGACGGCACTACCGAATGGCGGGGCGAATTAGGCCGCATTGGACCGAACGGCATTGTCTGGCAACCGTTTGAGAACGGCCACAGCATCGGCGCCATCTTGCTGCACATCATCGATGTCGAACTTTTCTGGCTGCGCCAGGTCGGGGCTAGCGAGGAGATCGACCCAGCGGTCTGGAAGCAACTCTTGACCTACGAGACCAATGTGGACGCTGTAAAATGGCCCAAGCCGCCTAAGAAACCGCTGAAGTGGTACTTTGACCTGCACGACCAGCATCGAAAAGAGACGCTGGCCGTGTTGAAAAATTGGCAGGACAAGCCGTCGGCCGTGAGGATGAGGCGGGAGAACGGGTTCACCTTGCGCTGGCTGTTGCACCATGTGATCGCGCACGAGGCGTATCATGGCGGGCAGGCCGTGCTTCTCGCAATTCAGTATCGCAAGGAGCAGGCTAAGCTTCGAGCATCGACTTCAGGCGGTTAAGCGCGTCGCCCCAGGCAACTCGCGCCCCGTCTGCTTCTGGCCGACCCTGCAGGCGGTCGTGGGTTACCATTACATAGGTCTTGCCGCCGCCTTTGTCCTGAAACACCACGTCCACCACGCCGCCCGGCTGACAATCGGGATGCTGCCAATCGTAGCGCAGGTCTTTGTTCTCGCGCTCGCGCTTGATCGCCCCGGGCAACGCGCCGCCCAGCCACCGTTCTTGCGCTTTGGGGTCGAGCCAAGTTTTGTAGGCCGCTGTCAGATCGCAGGCGATGGTCTTGGTAACGCAGATGCTGTAGCCCTTTGGCCGGCCGTCCTTTTCGACCCTGTTATGTCGCGCTTCGTATTCGATGTTGATGGTAGTCGCCCACCAGGCATCAACTTTGTGATTGACATAGAGATGCTCGATGATCTTTCGGCGACCGGCGTCAATGCCGACCTCTTTGTCCAAAAGGTCGAACCAGTCGTCGAGCGCACGACCGGTTTCCTCTTTGATCGCGCTCATCGGTTTGTCGGGCTGGAGTTGAATGTTCATGGGTAATTCTCCGTAAGATAATGTAGACTCTAGCACAGGGGGCGATGGAAATGAAAAGGGCGATTCTTTTGTTAGCGGCGGCGCTGACGGTTGGGCACGGCCAGCAGCCGGTTACGTTGACGGCTCGCGCAGAGCCGCTTCTCCAGATCGTCAATAAGCTTTCGGAGCAGAGCGGCGTCAAAATCTCGGTGCAGGGTCCGATCAAGGACGATCTGCTGTTGGTTCGCGTCAAAGATCAGCCAGTAGAGGCCGTACTGAAGCGTCTGGCGGAGGCGTTGCGCGCCGACTTGATCAAGGATGGGGACGGGTACCGCATCGCCTGGTCGGCCAAAAGCGCGCAGGACGAAGAGCGCGAGATTTCCGAATGGATGATGGGGCAGCTCGGTCAGTATCGCCAGGCTGGCGCGGGTCCGTTCGATACAGCGAAGTTGAAAACCGCCCTGGACGAGTTCATCAAGATAATGGAGCAGTATCGGGGCGCGGGTTCGGCGCTGATGTGGGATCAGTTTGACGAGACGGAGTTTGAGGAGACGTTTTCAGATTATCAGGCTCTCTCGCCCGAAGGCCGGGCGATTGGTTTTTGGCTGGCGAGGGCGGACATGGCCGCCATTGCGCGGATGAAGCCAGGCGATCGGATTGTTTTCAGTTCGGCTCCCACGCGGGCGCAGCGCCCTCTATCTGTAGACCGCTCCACCTTTGCCCAGTATCGCGAGCGGAAAACCGAAGATGCAAAGCAACTCAAGACTCTAGTCGAAGAGTACGAAAAGAAAGTGGCCGCGCTGCTCCCGGAGCTTAGCGACCTAATGGGCGATGCCGAGGGAGGCGCCGAGGCGGCTGCGGCCGCCGAGGAAGAACAGAAGGACGGGGACCTTGTTTGGCTGTGCATAGAAAGAACCGGTCCTTTTCAACTCAATCTTTGGTCGGTCGTTTTTAGGGAGAACGAGGGGTTCGAGCACGAGTTGGTTATGATCGAAGGGCCAAAGCGCCTCCAATCAGACGTGCAATCGATCATGGGCAAGGATCCAAAGCGCGCTATTGCGTTGGACGAAGCGACTTCCGACCTTTATACGTCCGGAGTGCAGAATCTGTACAATCGAACGACCGTCGCGCCCAAAACCGTGCAGAAATTGAGAGAGCGGCTTCTTCGGCCAGCCGATCACGAGCCGTTGAACTGGGTCGTCTCTCCGCTCCTGTTAGGGCTCGCAGAGAGCGAAGATACCCCTGTCGTGGCGCTGCTGAGCGATGAGTTGTTGGCGAATTGCGCGAGGATGAGGCCTGGCGTTGTAACGCCAATGGCCGTGCAGAGCGCGTTCGTCAAGCCGTCGCGCAGAGTGCAGTGGAAGGTGGAAGAGGGTTGGCTGTTGGGGGTCGGGGCCTATCCGAACGCTGTTCGCAACGAGCGAGCGGATCGTTCGACAAGTCAGGCCGTGTGGCTTGAGAGCTACGAGAACGGCGCGCCTGTACTGGCCGATTACCTCAAGTTGGCGAAAGGCTCACTCGACCCGCATCCCTATTACCCGTTCCAATCGTACATCGAACTGTTAGAGTTCTTTGTAGGAAGCGATGTGAACTACCACGGCCAGACGACGCCTCTCGACGCCGTTTTTGCGGCGCTCAGTCCGCAGCAATGGTTGGCGCTGCAGGCAGGCCAGCGAATTTCGATCGGGATGCTATCGCCCGACCAGCGCAGAATCCTGAATCGGTATGCCTATGGCGCTTTAACCGCCGAGCCGGAGTCTCCAGAGTTAGAAGAAATGGACGAAGTCGACACCGACTCGCCCGCATTTGAAATCACCAGTCGCTATCCCGACGGCCTGCCGCCAACCGGCTTCCTTGCGGTCGAGACAATGCCCGAGTTTCGATACGTCGTCGAAATCAAAGGAGACATCCGAAAGACCGAGTGGATCGGTGTCGGACCCGACGAACTAGAGGAACTGATAGAATCATCGTACCGATCTCTACTGAAGACCCACGAAGCCGATTCGGAGTTGGAGGACTCGCGGGTCAAGCGGCAGACGATGAATCGATACTCGGCCAAAGTCGTCTTAGATCCCGAGTTTCAATGGTCGACGGAATTTGCAGGAACAGAAGCCAAGTCCGAATGGGTCCCCTTCAAGTCTCTCCCCCAGCCGGTGCAGGCGGCGCTCAAGAAGATCAGTCGGCCACGGCCAGAGCCTGTGGAGCCGAATTGACGCCCGGTGTGCCACAATGATATTATCCTAAACGTAAGGGGGTGATATGCGGATGGACAACTACCGTAATCAGGAGGGGGCGCGGTTTTAGCCGCCCCGGAGAGGGCTGGCCATGCCTGCTTCGTCAGCGTTTAGCGACGCCTGAACTGGAAGCGGTTATGAACTCAGCTCCCTTCTAAGCTAACGATCGGGCGCCGGCTCTGCTCGGCGCCCCGATCTATCCACAGGGGGAAATCAATGAGAATGCGGCTTTGGAACCAATTCAGCCATTGGTGGGGGTTGACCAAACAACTCTCGCCCAAGGCGATCGAAGCCGAACTGAACGCAACGTTTAAGATCGCGCTGGTGGGACAGCACGATCGAACGGAATCCGTTTGGCGAGTGCTGACCGAAGGCGCAGGGGCGGACGCTCTGCGCAAAGCGGAAGATTATGTGCACCGCACCAGCATCTATGCGAACGGGGATTACGATGCGGTGATCGAGTGCGACCAACTGGAAGTGCCTCAAGACGCCATCGAGCGTCTCATCATCGACCTGCACAAAAAGGAGTTTCCTTTGATCGCCGTGGCGCGAATCTTGCCGGGGACGCGAGAGATCGTGGCCAACAAGGTGATCGAGGAGAGCTCTCAACTGAACGCCGGTATTGCAATGCTCTCGGCCGTGCCGAGCGTAGTGCCGCTGTTGGGGCTTCTAGCGCCGCCCGCCGCGCTGGCCGATATGGCGCTGCTCACCAAGAACCAGTTGATGATGGTGCTGCGCGTGGCGGCCTCGTATGGCAAGGAGGCGGATTGGAAGAAGCGATTGCCCGAGTTAGGCTCGGTGATCGGATCGGCCTTCGGCTGGCGGGCCATCGCTCGAGAGTTGGTCGGCTTTGTGCCGGGCGGCGTCGGCGTCGTGCTGAAGGGTATGGTGGCCTATGCCGGCACGAGCACTATTGGCCGAGCGGCGGCTTGGTTCTATGCCACCGGTCGCGCCCCGGGCAAGGCCGAGCGCGAGCGGCTGTACGAACAGGCATGGCGAGAAGCGCGCGAAAAGAGCAAAGAGTGGAAGGAGCCCAAACCTTAAAAATGAAGCGGATCGTCTCGGTGAGTTTGGGGTCTTCCCGCCGGGACAAACGAACCGAAGCGACGCTCCTGGGCGAGCGTTTCTTGATCGAGCGTATCGGCACAGACGGGGACTTGCGCCGATACGCTCGGATGTTTCGCGATCTGGACGGCCAGGCCGATGCGCTGGGCGTCGGCGGCGCCGACCTTTACCTTTGGATGGACGACCGTCGTTACGTCTTTCGCACGGTCCAAAGGTTGGTGAGCGGCGCGGTCAAGACGCCCGTGGTGGACGGCAGCGGCCTCAAAAACACGCTAGAGCGGGAAACCGTTCGATACCTGACGGAGACAGGCGCTATCAATCGCCAGACCAAAGTCTTGATGGTGGCGGCGGTGGATCGGTTTGGGATGGCGCAGGCGCTGGCCGAGAGCTGCGATCAGGTTGTCTACGGCGATCTGGTATTTGGGATCGGTTTCCCTTTGCCCATTCGATCGTATCGAATGCTACGGATTCTGGCGCGTTTGCTATTGCCCGTCATCACTCGGCTTCCCTTTCAGTGGTTCTATCCGACCGGGTCGAAGCAAGAGAGCCGGAAGCCTCGCGCGCCAAAATTGTTCGCAGAGGCCGACTTGATCGCTGGCGACTGGCACATCATCCGACGCTATATGCCCGACGATCTGAAAGGGAAAGTCGTGCTGACCAACACGCTGCGGAAGGCCGACATCGATCTTCTAAAGGAAGCGGGCGTCGAGAAGGCGATCGCGACAACGCCCGAGTTCGAAGGCGAATCGTTCGGCACGAACGTGATGGAAGGCGTTTTGGTCGCGCTGTTGGGCAGACGGCCGGAAGAACTGACCCCCCAAGACTATCTATCGGCTCTTGAAAAATTGAGCTGGAAGCCAACCGTTGTGAAACTTCAGACGGTTAGCCCGGATTTTGTCGCTGCACGTCCGGGTGGTTCCAGTTGATCAGAATGACCGAATAGTCGTGCGGCTCTCCCGGGCGCTTCTCGACTCGGATCGCGCCGCGATCCTCTAAATCGCTGATAGAGGCTTTTCGCTCAAAATCGGCCAGCAGCGGCGTTTCGGCGCGAAGCTCCCTTAGAAAGTTCGCCACATAGACCTCTGGATAATGCCCAAATCGGCGCATGAGGATGTCCAAGGCTTGCAGGGAGTTCTCATCGTCGATCTCTCGAGGCTTGCTGAAGTCTTCGGGCGCGGGGGGCTTGGGCGGCGTCGCCGGGCGGCTGGCGACCGCGGCCGTTGCGCGCGCCACCGGCTTCTGTTGCCGCGGAAAGTTGAACATGACCTGTTGCGACTGCGGCATCAGCGACTTGGCGTCCAGAAAATGCTCTTCGCCCACGTTGATCAGCAGGTCGCCCGAGACGTTCTTTTGAAAAGCGACGACCAGCACGGTCCGGGCGTGCTTGCGAAGGTGCTGAACGACCGGAATGTAATCGCGATCTCCGGCCAAGAAGACGAACGTGCGAATCTCCGGGCGGGTATACATCGCTTCCATCACATCGATGCAAAGGCGCATGTCGGCGGCGTTCTTGTGCTCGGTGCCCAGCACATTGTGGGTTTCGACCCCCAACAGGTAGAGCGAGCCTAAGACTTGATGGCTGAGTTTCTCGAAATCGGCGTAGGCGTGCTGAAGGATGACGCTCTCGCTGCGCTCCTCCCAAACCCATTGGCGCAGGCTGCGCACCATCTCCATCATGCAGTCGCCCGCGTCCACTCGATCGCCGATCGTGTTCTGAATGTAGTAGTAGATGTTCTCGAAATCGATGAAAACGGCGGCGTAGTTGGTCGAAGAGCTCATCGCTTCTATTATGGCCTACCGGCGCGGCTGGTAAAATTGGGCCGATGCCCCGCGCCCGAATCCATCGCAAGGCCGAGTTCGAATCGTCGCATTTCATGCGCGTTCCGACCTGGAGCGAGGCTGAAAACGAGCGCGCGTTCGGTCGCCTAACCCGCCCTCACGGACACAATTACGTGGTGGAGGCAGGGGTCGAAGGACCGATCGACAAGAAGAACTTTTGGGTTGTAAACATCAAGGATTTGGACGACGCAATGCGCGATTGGGTCGTCGAACCTTTGGATCACAAGTGCCTGAACCTAGACGTGCCGTTCTTTCGAGATAGAAATCCGACCTGCGAGAATCTGGCGCTCTATGTGTGGCAGGCGCTGGATGGGAAAGTTGGAAATTGCACACTATGCCGCACTGCCGCCAAGGAGTACGATTGGCTGGGCGCGTCTTACTTTGGAGAGATTATCGGAGGATTGCCTATGGCCCGCCTGACGAGAACCTACGAGTTCTCTGCCGTGCACCGGTTGCATCGACCGGAGTTGTCCGACGAAGAAAACGAAGCGATATTTGGCAAGTGCAGCTGGCCGAACGGCCACGGCCATAGCTACCGAGCCGAGATCGCGATCAGCGGGCCGATCCACGCCGAGACGGGCATGGTGTTCGATCTCGCTCTGCTCGATCGAATCGTGCAAGCCGAGGTGATCGATCGGCTGGACTTTAAGAACCTGAACGAAGAGGTGCCGGAATTAAAGGGCCAGATACCGACGACCGAAGTACTGGCCCGGTTCATCTACCAGGCCGTTAAGCCGCACATTGCCGCGCCCGCCGCGCTCAAGCGAACGCGGATCTATGAGACGCACAAGAGCTGGTTCGACTACGAGGAAGAATGAGCGAAATGAGAGGCAAGAGGGCGGTCGTAACCGGCGGCAGCAAGGGAATCGGACGGGCGGTCGGGCAACGCCTGGCGCAAGAAGGCGTCGCAGTATGGTTGGTTTCTCGGACGATGGAGGGCGCTTTGCCCGAGGGTTGTCAGGGATTCGCCTGCGACGTTGCCGACTTTGAGGCCGTGCGAGAGATGGCGGCTCAGATAGGACCGATCGACCTCTTGGTGAACGCGGCGGGGGTCGCAGGATTTGAAAGCGTTATGGATTCGGACCCGGCGCTGTGGCGGCGAGTTATTGAGACCAACCTGATCGGCGCCTACCACTGCGCAAAAGTTTTTTTGCCGGGGATGTTGACAAAACGCAGCGGCCATATCCTTAACATTGGGTCGGTGGCATCGTACACCGCGTTTCCCGGCGCGACGGCCTACTGCGCGTCCAAAGCCGGATTGCTAATGTTCTCGCGATCGTTGGCGATGGAGGTGCGAGGCGAAGGCGTTAAGGTCTCTGCGCTGTTGCCCGGCGCGACGGATACGCCGCTATGGGAGACGACCAGTTCTCGCCCGCCCAAGGATGAAATGATGAAACCGGAACATATAGCGGAGGCCGCAATGGCGATTTTGACTCAGCCGGAAGGTTCGGTGATCGATGAGTTGCGAGTGATGCCGCCGTTAGGGGTGCTTTAGCGTGAAGCTTCCAGACGAGCGAGGCTACTTTGGTCGGTTTGGCGGGCGCTATGTGCCCGAAACGCTGATCCCGGCGCTTCAAGAGCTGACCGAGTTCTACTCTGCGCTTGGCCCAGAGTATTGGAGCGAACTGGATTCGATCTTGAAATCGTATGCCGGACGCCCGACGCCGCTCTATCGAGCGGATCGACTGAGCGCAGACGCAGGCTGCAAGGTTTATCTAAAGCGGGAGGACCTGTGCCACACCGGCGCGCACAAGATCAACAACGCGATCGGCCAGGCGCTGATCGCTAAGCGCATGGGCAAGGCGCGGGTGATTGCCGAGACCGGCGCAGGACAGCACGGAGTAGCGACGGCGACCGCCTGCGCGCGGTTCGGTCTGCAGTGCGAAGTCTATATGGGCGAAGAGGACATGCGCCGACAGGAGCTGAACGTCGTGCGAATGCAGATGTTGGGCGCAAAGGTTCTGCCGGTCTCCAGCGGATCGAAAACCCTGAAAGACGCGACCAGCGAGGCGATCCGCGATTGGGTAACGAACGTTCGCGATACCTACTACATCATAGGTTCTTGCGTCGGGCCGCATCCCTACCCGATGATCGTGCGCGATTTGCAGTCGGTCATCGGGCGCGAAGCGAAAGAGCAGATATTGCGTTTGGAAGGACGATTGCCCGATGTGGCCATTGCCTGCGTGGGTGGCGGCAGCAACGCAATCGGCCTCTTTCATCCATTCCTCGACGACCCGGTGCGGCTGATCGGCGTCGAAGCGGCGGGAGAGGGCGTGGAGACGGGCCGCCATGCCGTTAGCATCGGCGCAGGCAGGCTGGGCATCTTGCACGGCAGCGCGAACCTGACGCTGCAAACCGAAGACGGTCAGATTCAGGAGGCGCATTCGATCTCTGCCGGTTTGGACTATCCGGGCAGCGGGCCGGAGCACGGATATTTGAAAGAGACCGGTCGGGCGGAGTATGTTTCGATCACGGACGACGAAGCGCTGGCGGCCTTTGCGCGTCTGGCCGAAACGGAAGGGTTGATCCCGGCATTAGAATCGGCGCACGCGATCGCTTACCTATACAAAGCAGGCTTCGAACAAAATCAGTTAGCGATCGTGAACCTTTCTGGGCGGGGCGATAAAGATGTGGACGCAGTCTCGCGCCGTCTTGGCTGGAGAGCATGAGGGCGTTTCGCCTGGTCGGCCCCGGCCGATTGGCCCTGGTCGATATGGAGCCGCCTGTTGCGACTTCAGGCGAGGTTATCGTCAGGGTTTTGGCCTGCGGTCTGTGCGGCACGGACGTTCACATCAAGCAGAGCGGCCATTATGGATGGGACGGCGGCGCCATCACGCTGGGGCACGAGATTCTGGGCGAGGCCGATGGTCGGCGCGTCGTCGTGGAGCCGCAACTTTTCTGCCGATCGTGCCGATTCTGCCTGTCCGGGCGGCCCAACGTTTGCGAAAACTTGAAGCACTTGGGCATCGGTTGCGACGGCGGATTTCAGGAACGCTTGGCCATTCCCAAGGCGAATCTACACGACGCGCCCAAAGTCGAGAATTGGCAGGCGGCGCTGGTCGAGCCGGTAGCCGGTTGCGTCGCCGCGCTCAAACTGGCCAAGATAGAAGACGGGATGACGCTCGGCATCGTCGGTCTTGGGTTCTTTGGGCAAACCATCGCGCAGATCGCGCGAATGCGGGGCGCGTCCAAGATTATCGGCGTCGATCCGAGCGAAAGGCGACGGCGGTTGGCGGAAGAGTGCGGCGCGATTTCACGCTCATATGCGCCCGAAGATGCGATCGATCGCTTGGCCGATGTCGCGATCGATGCTGCCGGATCGACCACAGCTCCGGCAACGGCCCTTAAATTGGCCGAGAAAGCGGGCACGATCGTCGTTTTTGGCTACGACCGGCAACCGACGACGCTGAACTGGTACGACATTCTGAGCAAGGAACTGACCGTCGTTGGTTGCAAATCGAGCGCCCATGCGTGGCCGGAAGCATTGCGCCTGACGCCGAATCTCGACCTGGCGCCGCTTGTTAAGACTTACCCGTTCGAACGGGCCGAAGAGGCGTTTGCCGACATGGAACGCGGCGATGTTTTGAAGCCTGTACTCATGTTCGATGGGTAGAATTGCCCCCAAGGAGGCCCTCCAATGATATTCAAAAGCCCTTATCCTCAAATAGAGATACCGAATCAATCTCTCACCGACTACGTCTTTGCCCATTCTGGGAGCTATCTGGATCGTCCAGCGCTGATCGATGGTCCGACCGGGCGCGAACTGAGCTACGGCAAGTTGATCGGGATGATCCGAATGGCGGCGGCAGGATTGGCGGCAAAAGGGTTTACCAAGGGCGACGCCATCGCCATCTATAGCCCTAACATTCCTGAGTATGTGGTCGCCATTCATGCCGCGGCCCGTTTGGGCGGCATCGTTTCGACCGCTAATCCTCTCTATACGGCGGACGAACTGGCCTTTCAACTGCGCGACAGCCGGGCCAAGATGCTCTTCACCATTCCACAGTTGATGGACAAGGCTTCCGACGCGGCTAAACAGGTCGGCGGAGCGGAGATCGTCGTATTTGGCGAGGCGGAAGGCGCAACGCCGTTCGCAACGCTCTTTCAACACGGCGATCAGCCGCCCAACGCCAGCATCGACCCGACGGGGGATACCGTCTGCCTGCCCTACTCCAGCGGCACGACCGGTATGCCCAAAGGGGTGATGCTGACGCACCGAAACCTGGTCGCCAACCTGGCGCAGACCGAGGCGACCATCGGCGCTTTCGAGTTTCAGAAGATGCTCGGTCTCTTGCCCATCTTCCACATTTACGGCCTGGTGGCGGTAACGCATCTAGGCTTGCGCATGGGCAAGACCCTCGTTACCATGCCTCGATTTGAATTGGAAGGCTTTCTTCAGATTTTGCAAGATTACAAGATTGAACTGGCGAACTTAGTGCCGCCCATTATCTTGGGGCTGGCCAAGCATCCGGCAGTCGCACAATACGACTTGTCTTCTCTTAGGTTAGTGCTCTCCGGGGCGGCGCCGCTCGGGGCCGACGTCGTGGGAGAAGCCTCAAGCCGGATCGGATGCGCGGTTTCTCAGGGCTATGGCTTGACTGAGACCTCGCCTGTAACGCACGTGCTTCCGTTCGACTATCCCAAACCCAAGCCCGGCTCGATCGGCCCACTGGTTCCAAACACCGAGGCCAAAATCATCGACGTTTCGACCGGCGAGGAGTTAGGCACGGATCAGGACGGCGAACTGCTGATCCGCGGGCCGCAGGTAATGAAGGGCTATCTGAACAACCCGGAAGCGACCGCTCAGTGCATCGATTCGGACGGTTTCCTTCACACCGGCGATATGGCGCGGGTCGATTCGGACGGCTGTTTTTACATCGTGGATCGGCTGAAGGAGCTGATCAAATACAAGGGGTATCAAGTTCCTCCCGCCGAGTTAGAGGCTTTGCTATTGACTCATCCGGCGGTTGCAGACGCCGCGGTCATCCCGGCGTTGGACGAAGAAGCGGGCGAGGTGCCCAAGGCGTTCGTCGTCAAGCGGGCAGAGGTTTCGGCAGAGGAGCTGATGGAGTTTGTAGCGGGCAAAGTCGCGCCCTACAAGAAGATTCGGTATGTGGAGTTTATCGACGCGGTGCCCAAATCGCCTGCCGGCAAGATTTTGAGGCGAACCCTGATCGAAAAGGATCGCGCTTAGACTGGATTTTCGCAGACGACCTGGCCGTTCTTGATCACAAAGCGGGGCCTGGCGACCGACATGTTGTAAGCGATGTGCGCGACCGACGGGTACGGCCAGATCGTCGCGTCGTCAGCTCCGTGTTCGGGCGGCAAGGCAAGCGCTTGCAAGGCGTTCGCAGTAACCGCCGCCAGCGCCTCGTCGGGCGTCAGCCCCATGTAGAGCACGGCCAGCCCCATGACGAACGGCAGCGAGATAATGGGACAAGAGCCGGGGTTAAAATCGGTGCCGATGGCGGGCTTTAGCCCCGTCTCGATCATGCCGCGCGCGTTGGCATACGGCTCTTTTAGCGTGAAGGCGGTGCCCGGCAAGAGCACCGGCGTTACGCCGCCCTCTACCAACATGCGCCAATCGTCTTGGTCCGATTTGAGCAAGTGTTCCGCGCTCACCGCCTCCCAATAGCCCGCCAACTGCGATCCGCCCAAGTTGTTAAACTCGTCGGCGTGGATTTTTAGCCCAAAACCCAATCGCGCCGCCGCTTGAAACACCTTGCGCGACTGAGCCAATGTGAAGGCTCCCTTCTCGCAAAAAACATCGACAAACTTGGGTTCGGCGGGATGCTCCTTCGCCGCGGGAAGCATCTCTTCGCAGACGTGATCGATATAGGCGTCGGCGCTCGTCTCGGGGGGCACGGCATGGGCAGGCATGAACGTGGCCACAATCTCGACCGGCTGTAACTGACGAAGCTCAAAGATCGCATCCAACAACTTCAGCTCGTCCTTCAGCGTCAGCCCATAGCCGGTCTTGACCTCGACCGTCGTAACGCCAAAGGAGAGCATGGTCTTGAGCCGCGATAGCCCTAATTCGACCAGTTGGTCTTTGGTTGCCTGGCGGGTCGCCCTCACCGTACTGAGAATTCCGCCGCCGGAAGCCGCGATCTCTTGGTAATGGACTCCCGCCGCCCGCCGAACATACTCCTCTGCGCGCTCTCCCGCAAACAGCAAATGCGTGTGAGGATCGACAAGCCCCGGAGCCGCAAAGCCGTTGGGAGGAGTTAACTCGCGCAACAAGGCTTGCGTTTCGGGGCTCATCTCATTCGATGACGCTGTTTTCTAACGCCGTTTTAGTTTGCTCGTCTCTAAAACGCTCCAACGCATCGCGCACGTCCGGTCTATATCGCGCTAGAATGGCCGCAGCGAACAGAGCCGCGTTGGCAGCGCCTGCCGCGCCAATGGCAAAGGTCGCGACAGGAATGCCTTGAGGCATCTGGACGATGGACAACAGCGAATCGAGACCCTTGAGGCTGGGCGATTCGATCGGAACGCCCAACACGGGCAAGGTCGTCTTTGCCGCCAGAACGCCAGCCAGGTGTGCGGCGCCGCCCGCGCCCGCTATGATGGCCTCCAAACCCCGTTCCACCGCAGTCGCCGCATATTCAAACGCGGCATCAGGCGTCCGGTGAGCAGACAAAGCGCGGGCTTCGTAAGGAATGCCTAGCTTCTGGAGGGTCTTTGCAGCCCGCACCATGGTCTCCCAGTCGTTCCGGGAGCCCATGACGATACCGACCAGCGGATGGCCGTTCACTCGCCGCTCTCGGCGGGTTGATAGTCCGGCGCAACGTTGTGGATGGGTTTGATCGACATGAGATAGGCGTAGACGGCCTTGAGGTCGGCGTCGGTCATGTGTTTGTAGGCGGTCCAAGGCATGGGCGGCATGATGGGGCGGGTCATACCCAGATGCTTTCCGGTCTTGATGGCCTTGACGAAGTTCGCCTCGCTCCACTGAGGCGCGCCAAGCCCGCTGATTTTGTGCGGCGTGATGTTCGGCGCAAAGGTAACGCCCCACGGACCTGCGAACGCCGTGTTGGAAGCCGCGCCTGCCCAGATCCAGGGCATTTCCATCTTGGGCGGAGGGGGCAGCTTCATCTCTTGCGGATGCCCCGACATATATTTCGTCATGTCCGGCTCGGGGCCGTTCTTTCCCATCTTGAACGGCGTGTGGCAATCGACGCAGCCTCCGATATCGACAAGGTACTTTCCACGGGCGATCTTCTGCTTCTGAGCCTGAGACTGTGCGGTCGTCTGCCAAACGAGTCCACCTATTGCGAGCAAGCAAGCAGATACGGCGATGAGTTTGAACCTCATTGGTTCCTCCGGGTTGATTAGTGTTCGGTCTGTAAAAAGCTATCGAGGTCCTCGGGGCTGATCTTCGGCTCGCCCGGAGAGACGTTGTTCAATTTGCCCTCTTTCATCCAAGTTTCGAGTTCGCCGACGAGTTCGAACAGGTGGTCGAACGAATCGACGATGAAAAGCAGCGGCTGGTAGTGGTGAATCTCAAAATACTGGTTGACGACCCATTCTAACTGGATCGGGAAGCGCTGCACCTCGGGCGATTCGATACAGTGCTCGATCTCGCCGCGAGAGCTGAGCAATCCGCTGCCGTATACCTTAAGGTCGCCGTTCTTGCCCCGCATCAGGCCAAACTCGACGGTGAACCAAAAGAATCGCGCCAAAGCTTTCTGGATGCTGGTGAGTCGCCGGATCTGTTCGTCCTTGTCCTTAATCTGTCGGACAATATCGGCCGCCGTGTGGGCGCAATCGCCAAACCGCACCAGGGTGTCGGCAAAAGCGCGATCGGTGTGCATCGGCACATGGCCGCTGATGTCGTGAAAGATGTCCGGCTCGGGCAGGTAGTCCAAATTGTTGATGTCGCGGATGGTGATGGTGGTGGGAAACTCGCGATTGCGCAGACAATCGAAGAAGATAAACGCCGGCACGTACCCGCTGACTGCCTTGGCTTTAAATCCGGTGAGCGGGCTAAGAAACTGATTAACATCCTCTAATTTGGGGATTCGGTCCGGGTCGAAGCAGAGGCTCTCGATGCCTTGTTGGAACTTCTCGTTGGCGTACTTGGCCCACTTTTCGTGCATCGATGCATAGAGGCGGCGCCAAGCCTCGTGGTTCTCTTCCGAATAAAGCTCATAGGGTTGATGGATGTAAAGTTGGCCGCTGCTAACGGCGTCTTCGATGAAGGGGGCCTTGGTCGTCGTGAGGCCCATGCCGGGGCGATAATCGGTTGCGCTAGACATCATTCTGCCTCCATTGGCGGCCTGCGCTCGCCGATAAAATTATACCTACGCTCGTCGTTCAAAGATGATCGGATTCGGGTCGGACCGGCCGAACTCGATCGCGCTCAGAACGGCTCGTTCGGCTTCGACCGCGGTCGTCTCGTCCTTGGCATGGACGACGGCAAACGGCTCGCCTATGGAGACTCTATCGCCTACTGTCTTGAGGAGTTCGAATCCGACCGAATGGTCGATCTCTTCCCCAGCGACTTTTCGCCCAGCGCCCAGCCGCACGGCGGCTTCGCCCAATGCCCGGGCGTCGATGCTTGCGAGGGTTCCTTCCGCTGTAGCGACAACTTCCTTCTTTATCGTCGCTTGCGGCAAGAGGTCTGGATCGTCGCAGACCGTTGGATCGCCGCCCTGCGCTTCGATCAGCTCTCTCAGTTTTCGCAAGCCAGATCCATTGCTCAATGCTGCTTCGGCTGCTTCGCGTCCGCCTTTTCCGCACAACGAGAGCGCCTCTCCGGCCAAGGTTGAGCAAAGCTCAACAAAGCGGGCATCCTTATCCGCGCCGGGAGTCAAAGTCTGGATCGCCTCTTTCACTTCGATCGCGTTCCCGATCGTGCGTCCCAAAGGCTGCTCCATGTCGGTCAGATAGGCGACGACCTTCCTTCCCGCGCCTGTGCCGATGGCGATCATCTTGTCGGCCAGTTCCCTCGCTCGCCCTATGTCGGACATAAACGCGCCGCGACCGAGCTTTACGTCCAACACGATGTTCTGTGCGCCTGCCGCCAGCTTCTTGCTCATAATGCTGGCGGCGATCAGCGGGATGCTATCGACCGTGGCCGTAACGTCTCTCAAGGCATATATCTTCTTGTCGGCAGGAGCCAATTGGGCCGTCTGACCCACCAAACAACATCCGATCCGCTCGACCTGAGCCAAAAACTCCGTTGGCGACAGCTCGGTTCGAAAACCGGGAATGCTCTCCAACTTATCGACCGTGCCGCCCGTAAAGCCCAACCCTCGTCCCGAGAGTTTGACCGCGCGCGCCCCCGCCGCGGCGATCAGCGGCACGACGACTAGGGTCGTCTTGTCGCCCACGCCGCCCGTCGAATGTTTATCGACATAACCGCTCGGGTCGCCCGGCAACGAGAGGCGCTCGCCGCTGTCGGCCATCGCGTTGGTCAGCGCAAGAGTCTCCGAATCGCTCAGGCCGCGTATAAACGCCGCCATCAGAAAAGCGCTCATCTGGTATTCTTTTAGTCGACCGTCGACGTAAGCGGCGACCAGTTGTGCGATTTCGTCTTGGCTTAATTCGAGACCGTCTCGCTTCTTGGCAATCCAGTCGATCATTCCACGGCGATTATACTCGCGCGGGGCTGAGCCTTGCGCCGCGATCAATGTGGTATCCTATTTGTCCTGTGCCAGAGGTCGGTCTGGCTGATCAGAGTTGTAAAACGAGGTGAGGTTGAGATGAAACGGACGTCAAAACAAAAGAGAGTGCGGCGCCATTTTCATATTCGAAAGCGCATCGAGGGCACGGCTGCGCGTCCTCGACTTTGCGTCTTTCGCAGCATCAAGCACATATATGCCCAGGTTGTAGACGATACGGAAGGCAAGACGCTCGCATCGGCATCGACCTTGGACAAGGATTTGAAGGGCAAGGTAGGCTACACAGGCAACGTATCGGCCGCCAAGGCGGTCGGTCAATTGGTGGCCGAGCGCGCCAAGGCCAAAGGCATCGAATTGGTTGTCTTTGACCGCGGCGGATTCCTCTATCATGGAAGGGTGTCCGCGCTGGCCGACGGAGCGCGAGAGGGCGGCCTGAAGTTCTAAGGAGATTTTGAATGAGCGACAATCGAATTGAGCGAATCGATCCGGACCAGTTAAACCTGCACATCGAGCGGGTGGTGCATACGAACAAGGTTTCGAAGACGCACAAGGGCGGACGGACGATGAGCTGGCAGGTGATGGTGGTGGTGGGCGACGGCAAAGGGCACGTGGGCTGCGGCATTGGCAAGGCGTTGGGCGTGCCGGACGCGATTCGCAAGGCGATCGAAGCGGCGAGAAAGAATTTGGTGAAGGTGCCTATCGTCGGCTCGTCCATCCCCCACGAAGTTTCCGTCAAGGTCGGCGCGACGCGAATCGTCATGCGGCCGGCTTCGCCAGGTACCGGCGTCGTGGCGGGCAGCACGGTTCGCGCCCTGCTAGAAGCGGCCGGCATCCATGACGTTTTGGCCAAGCTGGTCGGCTCGCGCAACTCGATCAACGCCGCTTGGGCCACCATGGAGTGCTTTCGAGAGATTCGCTGGCCCGAGCAGACCGCCGACCTGCGCAACATGAAACTGTCCAAACTGGCGCCCTGGTACGTGAAGAAGTATCTGGACGTGGAAGAGGCCAAACATGCTTAAGATCACATTGAAACGAAGCCCGATCGGCAACAAAGAAAACCACAAGCGCACGGTGCGAGCGTTGGGATTGAGAAAGCTCAATCACAGCGTCATCCAGCCGGACAACGAAAGCGTGCGCGGCATGATCTTCGCCGTCAAGCATTTAGTGGAGGTCGAGACGGTCGACAAGGAGTCCAAAGATGCGACTGCATGATTTGAAACCGGCCCCCGGCAGCAGAAAGAAGCCCAAACGAGTAGGACGCGGCATCGGCTCCGGACACGGCAAGACCTCGACCCGAGGACACAAGGGCCAACACGCGCGGAATACCGTGCCCCCCAGATTCGAAGGCGGCCAAACGCCCTTGCACCGCAGACTGCCCGTTCGAGTCGGCTTCCGCAACGTCAACCGAAAGGAGTATGCGATCGTCAACGTCAGCACGCTGTCAAAGCGGTTCAACGCCGGCGACGAGATCACGCCCGAAACGCTGAAGAAGATGAGAATCGTCCGAAAACTGTTGGACGGCATCAAGATATTGGGCAACGGAGAGATCGACAAGGCATTGAAGGTGTCGGCGCACGCATTTACCGGCAGCGCGGAGGAGAAGATTAAAGCCGCGGGCGGAGAGGCTATCCGCCTATGATGAGCATCAACTTCATGGAGGCTGTGGGCAGCGCGATCAAACTGCCCGAGCTCCGACAGCGAATCCTGTTCGTTTTCGCCATGTTCGGGGTTTATGCCGTCGGCCTGCACATCCCTGTGCCGGGCGTTAACCATGAACGACTGAAAGAAATCATCGAGAGCAACGCCGCTTGGCAGTTTATGAACCTCTTTACCGGCGGCGCGCTAAAGCGATTTGCCGTGCTGGCTCTCGGCCTAAACCCTTACATCACCTCGTCGATTATCATGCAGGTGATGTCGTACACGCTGCCCCAATTGCGCGCCTTGCAAAAGGAAGGCGGCGAGGCGGGCCGGCGCCAGATCGCCAAATACACGCGATACCTGACATTGGTCGTCGCGTTCTTGCAAGCGCTAGGCCTGATAACCGTATTTAGAAACAACGGCGCGCTGGAAGCCGGCGGACTGTGGATTACCCTTTACGTCATTCTCGCCCTGATCGCGGGCGCAATGTTCTTGCTCTGGCTGGGCGAGCAGATCACCGAGAAAGGCATCGGCCAAGGCGTATCGCTGATGATCTTTGCAAGCATCGTTGCCACGATCCCTGGGCAGATCGCCTCGACCGTGGTCTATCTGCAAGCCGGCACCTACCAGGCGTACCAGATCATCGCCCTGTTGGCGATTTTCTTGATCACTGTCTGGTCGGTCGTCTATGTAACCCAGTCTCAGCGGCGCATCCCGATTCAGCACGTCCGTCGCATCATCGGACGGCGGCAGACGATGGGCGGCGCATCCTACTTGCCGATTCCCGTTAATGCTGCGGGCGTCATGCCGATCATCTTTGCGATGGCGCTCCAATCGATTCCGGTTACGCTTGCCAGCGCCTTCACGGGCCGCACGGGCTGGGTAGCGGACGCCGCCAATTGGATCGCGCAACACTTATCGCCCGGCTACAGCTGGTTTGGGGCGTTCTTCTTTGCCTTCCTGATCTTTGCCTTCACCTACGTCTACATCTCGATCATCTTCAACACGGACGAGATCGCGGACAACCTGAAGAAGCAAGGCAGTTTTGTGCAGGGCATCCGGCCCGGCAATCCGACCAAGGACTTTTTAGACGGGGTTGTGTCGCGCATAACCGTCTTTGGCGCGTCGTTCTTGGCGATTATCGCTCTGATGCAATACATGGTGCCCAACTGGACCGGCGTGCAGACATTCGCCTTGGGCGGCACCTCTCTGCTGATTATGGTCGGCGTCGGTTTGGACTTCTTGCGTCAGATCGAATCGCAGATGTCGATGCGCCAGTACGAGGACTTCCTGCGATAGTATGAGATTGGTCTTTATAGGGCCGCCCGGAGTCGGCAAGGGCACGCAGGCCAAGCGCCTTCAAGAGATCACCGGTTCCAACGTATTCTCCACAGGCGATATCCTGCGCGATGCGATGGCGAACGGCACGCCTTTGGGGCTAGAGGCCAAGCGATTCGTCGAATCGGGCGAATTGGTACCGGACGAGGTCGTCAACGGTCTCATCCGAGAGACCCTCGCGCCGCTGGAGAGCGGCTTCATTCTGGACGGCTACCCTCGGACGGTTGCCCAAGGTCGCTTTCTGGAATCGCTTTTGACCGAGTTAGAAAGGCCGTTGGACGCTGTCATCGAATTCGTATTGGACGAAGAGACGCTCGTGCGACGATTGAGCGGGCGGCGCACCTGTTCTCAATGCGGGGCGATCTTCCATATCGAGGCATCGCCCAGCGCCAAGGGCGATCTCTGCGACAAATGCGGCGGCAGTCTGACGATCCGAAAGGACGACGAGCCGGAAACGATTCGTAAGCGTCTGATCGTCTATCGAGACCAAACGGCGCCTTTGGTAGGGTTTTATAAAGAGCGAGGCGCGCATCGGGCCGTATCCGCCGAAGCCTCGCCAGACCAGGTCTTTGCCAGCCTGAAGGAGACTCTCGGGCTGTGATCATCATTAAGAACGAATCGCAGATCGCCAAGATGCGGAAGGCGGGGCAGATCGTCGCGAGAGCGCTGCGAGAGTGCGCCGAGGCGATCGAGCCGGGCAAGACGACCACGCTCTCGCTGAACTATCTGGCCGAACGCATTACGCTGCAGATGGGCGGCTTCCCTGCTTTCAAAGGCTACCGCGGTTATCCGGCGTCGCTGTGCGTTTCGGTAAACGAAGAGATCGTGCACGGCATTCCCGGCCCGCGAGTGCTGGAAGAGGGCGATATCGTCGGCCTTGACATGGGCGTGGTTTACGACGGGTTGATCGGGGATGCGGCGATCACTGCGCCCGTGGGCAAGATCGACGAAGCGACGGAAAAGTTGTTGAAAGTGACTCAGCAGGCTCTGGCAGCCGGTTTGGCCATGGCGACGCCCGAGTATCGCGTGGGAGACATATCGAACGCGATCCAGCGCACGGCCGAGAGCCAGGGCTACTCGTTGGCCGAAGGTTTGCAGGGCCATGGCGTGGGAGTCAACGTTCACGAGGAGCCGAGCGTCCCCAATATAGGGCGCCCCGGCAAAGGCCCCCGGTTGCGGCCCGGCATGACGATCGCGATCGAACCGATGGTCTGCATGGGCAGGCCCCAGACCGTTTGTTTGCCAGATCAATGGACGGTCGTAACCAGAGACGGGTGTCCTTCCGCCCATTTTGAGCACACCGTGGCCATCACGGAGACAGGCTGCGAGATATTGACGATAGAGTGAGGAGCGCAAGCGAGAGGTAACGAATGGCGCGACAAGAAGACAAAGGCATCGAAGTCGAAGGCACGGTGATCGAGTGCCTGTCCAACCTGAAGTTCAAGGTCGAGTTGGACAGCGGACACACGATCATCGCCCACATGTCGGGCAGGATGAGGATGCACTACATTCGCATTCTGCCGGGCGACAAGGTCAAGATTCAGATTTCGCCTTACGATTTGTCGATGGGCCGCATCGTCTATCGATACAAATAGAAGATTCGCTCGGGTATAATCTCCAGTCCCGGGTTCGGAGCGGGCTTTTTTGCGCCGCGGCTCCGGATAGATCGAGGAGAAAACGATATGAAAGTACGAGCATCGGTGAAAAAAATGTGCGTGAAGTGCAAAATCATCAAGCGAAAGGGCGTGGTTCGGGTCATTTGCGAAAACCCGAAGCATAAGCAGCGCCAAGGCTAAGGAGGATTTGAGGATTGGCACGAATTGCTGGCGTTGATCTGCCCCGAGAGCGAAAGCTCGAGTTCGCATTGCCCGCCATATACGGCATTGGTCCCACCACCACCCGACAGATTTTAGCCGCAACCGGCATCAGCGGCGACAAGCGCGTCAAGGACCTCGCCGATACCGAGGTCGCCAAGTTGCGAGAAGAGATCGAGCGCAATTATCGAGTCGAGGGCGACTTGCGCCGAGAGATCGCGATGAACATCCGTCGCTTGATCGAAATCGGCTGCTACCGAGGCATTCGGCACCGGCGCGGCTTGCCGGTCCGGGGTCAGCGCACCCGCACCAACGCGCGCATTCGCAAGGGTCCGAAGCGCACCGTCAGCACTGGACGACGACGCAAGACCAAGTAAATCTCAGGAGACGCATTTATGGCGCGAAAGGCAAAAACCACACAAGCAAAGAAAGAGCGCAAAAACATCGTTCACGGCGTCGCTCACATTCACGCAACGTTCAACAACACGGTCGTTACCCTGTCCGATGCGAGCGGGAACGCCATCGCTTGGGCGAGCGGCGGCACAGTCGGCTTTAAGGGCACCAAGAAGGGGACGCCGTTTGCCGCTCAACTGGCCGCGGAGAACGCCGCGCGCAAAAGCATGGAGCATGGCGTGAGAAAGATCGACGTGCATGTGAAGGGGCCGGGGCCGGGGCGAGAAACGGCCATCCGAGCCTTGTCCGCAGCGGGCTTGGAGGTCATCGTGATCAAGGACGTAACGCCCGTGCCGCACAACGGATGCCGCGCTCCGAAGCGCAGGAGAGTATAAAGGATGTCGGTTATTTGGGAAGCAAAGTGCAAAATGTGCCGTCGAGCCGGCGCCAAGCTTTTTTTAAAGGGCGATCGATGCTTTAGCAAGAAGTGCTCGTTCGAGACGCGGGCTTTTCCGCCCGGACAGCACGGCCAGCGCAACAAGGATAGGAAGATCACCGAATTTGCCACACAGCTTCGAGAGAAGCAGAAGCTTCGACAGACCTATCACCTGCGCGAGGGCCAGTTCCGAGCCTATGTCGAGGAGGCGCAGAGACAGCGCGGCGTTACCGGCGAAGTTCTGGTTCAGTTGCTGGAGATGCGGCTGGACAATGTGATTCATCGGATCGGCTGGTCGCCGTCTCGCGGCCAAGCGCGACAGATGGTCGATCATCGCTTTTTCACGGTCAACGGCAAGCGGGTCAACATCCCGTCCTATGCCGTGAGGCCGGGCGACGTGATCGGCATTCATGAATCGAAAAGAAGCACCGCGCTCGCCCAGGCGAATGCGGGCAACCTGGTCGACCAGAACCAGCCCAAGTGGATCGCGATCAATCCTCAGACTTTTGAGGCGACCGTAGTTCGAACGCCCGAACCGGACGAGGTCTCGTCGGAGATCGACGTACAGAAAATCATCGAGTTCTACAGCCGATAATCGATCGGTTGCGGTCTCAAGCGTTCGGCAAGTGTTCGCCCGCGATGACCACGCCCAGGCATCGAGACTTGAGTATCTCTGCTTCGGGGATGGCCATGATGTCGCGGTCGAAGACCGTCATGTCGGCCAACATGCCTGGAGAGAGCCTGCCGCGCAAGTTTTCTTCGAACGCCGCATAGGACGCCCACATGGTAAACATCTTGAGGGCTGTCGTTCGATCGACTTTCTGCTCGGGATGCCATCCCGGGCCCGAATAGCCTTTGAGGTCCTTGCGAGCGACCGCGGCATAGAACTCAATCAACGGGTCGCCCTTTTCCACCGGCGCATCCGATCCACCGGCGATGATGGAGCCGGTCTGGAGGAACTTCTGCCATACGTAGCCGCGTCCCATTCGCTCAATGCCAATGCGACTGGGGGCGAAGTGCAGATCGCCGATAGCGTGCGACGGTTGCATGGAGGGGATGATGCCCAATCTCTTGAATCGCGGCACGTCGTCGGGATGTACGATCTGCGCGTGCTCTATTCGCCAGCGCGGGGCCGCAACTTTGCGGCGCGATCGGGGCACAGCGGCCAAGGCCTCTTCGTACCAGTCGAGAATGGTGCGGTTGGCCAAGTCGCCAATGGCATGGGTTTCGATCTGGATGCCTTTTACCAGGGCTTCCTTCAAGAGCGGCAGAGCAGTCTCCTTGCGCAACGTCAGAAAGCCGCTCGTATCGTGGTCGGCATAAGGTTCTAGCAAAGCAGCGCCCTTTGATCCTAGGGCGCCGTCGATCACTAGTTTGATCGTCCGCAAGGTGAACCTGCGGCCGGACTCGCCTATAATCGCGCCCTCCTTTAACAACCGGCCGGCCTCCGATTGTCCGCGCACCGCGTTATAGATGCGCAGTTTCATCTCTCCCTTGCGAATCATGTCGCGGACGATATCGACTTCGGCGTAGCTGTTGCCAGCGATGTGGACCTGCGTCCAGCCCAGTTCGACGCTCTTTTGCGCGCCGATCGCCAGCGCTTGGCGAGGGTCCACGCTTTCGCTTCGGACCCTTACCAGGCTCATCGCGCTGTCCAGCAACATGCCGGTCGGCTCGCCGTCCTTATCCCGCATGATCTCGCCGCCAAAGGGATTCGGAGTCGATTTCGTAACGCCGCTCAATTCCAGCGCCTTGCTGTTTGCGACTCCGCCGTGCCCATCGGCGCGCGTCAGAAAGACCGGAACGTCTCTCGAGACGGTATCCAGCTGCTGTCGCGTCGGGAACGCCGGCGGCTTCCAATGGGTTTCGATCCATCCGCGTCCGGTTACCCATTCGCCTGGCTTAGCGCGATCTATGCGCTGTTTCAGCTTCGACAAAAGCTCCTCGATACCGGACAGGCCTTCCAGATTGAGCGTCAGCTCGCGTTCGCCCACGCCGGACAGGTGGTAGTGGCTGTCGGTAAGGCCGGGCACAACCGTTGCGCCCTTCAGGTCGATCATCTGGGCGTCTCGTCCTGCTGCGCGTCGCGCGTCGTCGTTCGATCCAATTGCCAGAACGCGGTCGCCATCGACGACCACCGCCTGTACTTTTGGTCGGCGCGAATCGAGCGTGTGGACGACCCCGTTGACAAAGGCTTTCCTGGGCATGGTTATCGCTTTCCCTCTGCTTTGAAAGGTTCTGCGCCCGCGCCTCCCAATCCTGCCGGGAGGGCAGCCGTCCTATTGGACGCTCCTGGTACCCAACAGCCCCAACAGTTCGGAGAGGTTGTGGGCGGTTTTCATGCCCCCGGACAGCAGGCGGCGCCAGGTCTCGGCCGCTTTGCCCTGGCTAAAGTCGCGCTCCTCGATTTGGTCGCCGTCTATTGCGATGCAGGGCTTCCCTTGCTCCAAAGCGGAGAAGACGAGGCTTAGCGCCGAGAGATTGCCCGAGCCGAATGGGACGGGCGCGACGACGACGGCGATCGCTTTTTGGATCAGTTCGGCGGCCCGCTCAAGAGCCTTGTCCGAGTAGGGCTCAAAGGGCGTTTCGGTCGCGACCTCGAGACCGAGCGAACGCGCCGCTTCTTCATCCGTATCCATCTGATTGAGCGGTCCGAGCGTTACCTGGTATCCGGCCTCAAGCAAGGGGTAAATGTATCGCGATCCCGTTCCGCCGCCGCATATCAGATGCACTCTGGGCGCGCCGGGGTCGATTTCGGCTCGCCACTGACCGGCCAAGGGATAGACGAGCGGACGGGCGGTGATCGGATGGGCGCGCACCAGCACCGATCCGCCATAGGCCTGAGCCAAGCGCGATTCGGTCAGCACGCTCTCAGGCTCGCCGGTCTCGACAATCTGGCCCTGGTTCATCAGCGCGATGCGGTCGGCAAACTCGGATGCCAGATTCAGGTCGTGAATGGCGGCCAGCGCGCCAATGCCCTGCTCTCGGGTCCAGCGCCGAACTTTCGAGAGTATTTCCGACTGTCGGCGAAGGTCGAGACTTGCGGTCGGCTCGTCCAAAAGCAGAATCTGCGCTTGCTGGGCCAAAGCGCGAGCGAGGATCGTCAATTGGCGCTCTCCGCCGCTGAGTTGCGAGAAGGGTCTATCGCCCAGCGCTTCGATGCCTGCTTCTTGAAGGGCTCTCGATACCGCATGGGCGTTTTCTGTCGCCGTCGCATTGTGGGGATAGCGGCCCATGGCGACCATCTCGCGAACGGTGAAGCCCAAGTCGTTCGGCAACAATTGGGGCACATAAGCGACTTGCGTCGCAAAGCGTTTTGGCAGAATGTCGTCGATGGCTTGATCCCCGAATCGCACTTTGCCCGTTATGGGCTTAAGGGCGCGGGCAAGAAGCTTGATCAGGGTCGATTTGCCGCTGCCGTTGGGCCCGATCAGGGCTACAAACTCGCCTTGGTCGACCGAAACGGAAACCGAGCGAAGAACCGGCTTATCGTCGTAGCCCGCGCTCACCTCTTCGGCGCGAAGCATCGACTATCCTATCGCTATGGCTTGGCCGGATTCGAACGACTGGACAGCCGCCTCGATGATTTGAATCGCCGTCCGCGCTTCTTGAGGCTTTACCGCCAGATCTGCCGTGCCCGCTATGGCGCCGGACAGGTTGCGATAAAAATCCTTCCAATCGCCTTTGATCATCTCGACCTGCATCTCGCCGCGGACGCCGCCGAACTCGCCTTTGAGCGTCGCCGAGTCCCATTGCCCGACCAGCGCGGCCTTTTCGCCCCGAACGATCCATCGCGGCTTGCTTTGCCAAGAGACGCAGCCTACGTCCACGGTTGCGGTCGCACCGTTATCGAACTGGCACATCACGGTCGCCTGAGTTTCGGTATCGACGTTCCAGACGCGATGCTGAAGGTCGGCGAAGACTCGGACCGGGCGCGCGGGCGCCAGCAACCTTGCAATCTGATCCCAAAGATGCGCGCCCCAGTCGTACAGGTTGCCGCCTCCGTGCTTTTTCTCTCGTCTCCAGCCCATCGGCTCGCCAAACCCATTGACGGTGCTTTCGATCAAGAAGACGTTTCCCAACAGCCCGCTCTTGACCACGTTCGAGACGGTCAGATAGTCCGAATCCCAGCGGCGATTGTGAAAGACGGTCAGTATTCGGCTTGAATCTTGCGCAGCGGCGATCATTTCGTCGGCTTCGCGGAGGTTCATGCACATGGGTTTTTCGGTGGCGCAGTGCTTTCCGGCTCGCAGCGCTTGGACGGCGAGAGGCGCGTGCGTATCGTGCGGCGTAACGAGAACGACGAGGTCTATCGATGGATCGGCGAGGAGCTGCTCGTAAGTTTCGGGCGTGTTGACTTGAAGCTCGTTTCGGGCGGCCTCTCTGCGCGCTGGATCGGCATCGTAAACGGCGGTCAGATCGAGTCCTTCGACGCTGCGGATGGCCTCTGCATGGAACTTGCCCATGCTATAGGCGGCGCCATATCCGACGACGGCACAGTTTGCGCTCACGCAGCTTCCTCCCAATCCGTCAGCCGAGCGCGCATTCGGGCAACGGCTTGGGCATGAAGCTGATAAACGCGAGATTCTGAGATGCTCATGACTTGACCGATCTCTCGGAAGGTCAGGCCTTCGTAATAGTAGAGCGCGATGACGACCTTTTCTCGTTCGGGCAGGGCTTCGATCGATCCGACAAGGGATCGCAGGCGTTCTCGCTCTTCTACCTCGGCGGTCGGATCGCCGCCGGCCGAGAGACAATCGGAAATCAGCACCTGATCCTCTTCTTCGTTTTGGATCAGGATATTTTCGAGCGACATGACGTTTGCGCGCGAGCCGTCGGAGAGAATCTTGCGATAGTCTTGGACGTTCACTTCCATCTCGGCGGCGATTTCATCCTCGGTCGCCGGTCGTCCCAGGCGAGTCTCCAGAGCAAAGCATGCGCGATCGAGGGTTTTCATCTTGTCGCGCATCGAGCGCGGCACCCAGTCTTCGTTGCGCAGCATCTCTAGAACGGCGCCGCGTATGAGCGCAATGGCGAAGGTCTCAAACTTAACGTTTCGGGTGGGATCGAACTGATCGACCGCCTTAACAAGGCCAACGACGCCGGCGCTGTACACGTCGTCCCACTCGAGGCTGTTGGGCAGGTGGGCCACGACGCGACCTGCCGTGATTTTGACCAAATGCGAATATTGCTTTATGAGTTGGTCGCGCGACCGCTGGTCGCCCGCCACCTTGTACTTACGCCACGCTTCTTGAGTTGCGACAGTGCTCATTAGCGTCCTCCCCGGCCTATATGCAGACTATACTTCAACAACGGTTCTCAATTCCCTTCAACTTACTCTTGCCCAACCTCAGGCTCCTTCTTATCGACCGTTGGTTCCGGGGGGCGCGTCAGCATCACGGCCCACAGCGCGCCCGCAACCCATCCGATGCTTCCCGACACCAGCGCTCTTGCGATACAGATCGCTGGATCGACTCCTCCCATGATTCCTGCGGCCAATGCTGCGAGACAAGCCAAGCCGCCGACTATCTTAGGCGCCGCCTGCCAGTTCATTTGGATTCATGAGAGGGTTGGACGGCGACAGCGCCGTCCAACCTGTGTATCGATTAGCGATACGCCAACTCGGCAGCCTTGCGCTGATCTCGCGCATGTTGATAGAGATTGACATAGGCGTCCGCCGATGTCTTCCAACTCCAGTTCGTGGTCATTGCCCGCTGAACCAGCTTTGGCCACTTGGTTGGCGATTGGAAGGCAGTCGTAGCCCTCTTCAGCGCTTCGGTCAAGGCGGTCGGCGTAAACTCCGTAAAGGTAAAGCCGTTGCCCTTGTCGAACCGGGCGCCCGCATCGGTAACCGTATCGGCCAGACCGCCGGTCGCCCTTACGACCGGCAGCGTACCGTAGCGCATGGCGATCATTTGCCCCAAACCGCATGGTTCGAATTGCGAGGGCATCAAGAAGAGGTCTGCTCCGGCATAGATCTTTTGCGCCAGTTTCGGATCGAATCCGATGGTTGTGCAGACCTTGTTGCGGTTCTTCTTGTGCTGCGCGGTCAGGAAGCGCTCGAATGCCGGATCGCCCGTGCCCAAAATGACAAACTGGACCGGCAGCTGCAGCATCTTGGCAAAGGCGGTCTTGATGAGGCCCATGCCCTTTTGATCGGTCAAACGACCCACCATGCCGATCACGATCGCGTTAGCGTTGGGCTTCCAGCCGCAGGTCTTCTGCAGTTCGGCCTTGCACTTTTGCTTGCCGGTCATCTTCTTGGTCGAATAGGGAGCGGCGATCTGCTTGTCGGTCTCGGGGTTGTAGAGATCGGTGTCGATGCCGTTGAGGATTCCGGTCAGGCGCTCGCGAGAATTGAGCCAGGACAGTAATCCGTTTAGGCCTTCTCCAAAGGCCTCGGTCTGTATCTCGGCGGCATAGGTCGGGCTGACGGTGTTGACCATGTCGGCAAAGACGAGGCCGCCCTTCATGAAGCTGAACTGGCCGAAGAACTCTAACTGATCGGGCGCAAAGAGATGTTCCGGCAGCCCGGCCCAGTGCAGGGTTTCGTGCGGGAAGAGGCCCTGGAACGCGAGATTGTGGACGGTGAACACGGTTGCAATCTGGTCGAGGAGAGGATTCTCCAACGTCTTAAGGTAGACGGGGATAAGCCCTGTGTGCCAGTCGTTGCAGTGGACCACGCGCGGAAGCCAGTGCTCGGAATAGCGCTCGATAAAGCTGACGACCGCTCGATTGAAGAAGATGTAAGGCTCGGCGCCCGGTCGGTAGATGGTCTCGGAACTGGTGGATTCGTTGAACCACCGATTGCAACCGACCAGATAGACGGTTAGGTTGTTGTCGAGCGTTAGGGTTCGCACGTAGGCGCGCTCGGTCCAAAACGGATTGATCTGGACGTCGAACTCGAGCAGCGGAGCGATCTTGAGCGTTGCGTTGTTCTCGATCATGCCGTAGTCGGGCATGATGATTCGGACATCGTGGCCCATTGATTTCAGGGTTTTGGGCAGCGCGCTGGCTACGTCGGCAAGGCCGCCGACTTTGGCCAAGGGCGCCACCTCTGCCGAAACAAATAGGATCGGTGATGCGCTTCTTTTCGCCATTCTTTCCCTCCTTGTTGGGACGCTGGTATCGCATTAGGACGGCGGGGCCCTTTCTGCGGAGATGATGCAACGACCGCCCAGGACGGCTTGCGGCCTCTGCTTTCCCAGCAAAATTATTGGCGCTTTGGCACGTAAACTTCAGCGAACGTTTGAAATTTGCCGCACTGGGCGCCTTCTCTTCGACTTCTGGCGGTACATGGCCTGATCCGCTTCGCGGAGCAGGTCGTTTATGGACAGGGTCTCGCTCGGCTCCATCAGCGCGCCGCCAATGCTCAGCGAGAGCGCCGAGTGTCCATTGCAGAGTTCGTTGTGGAGCGCGACCTTCTCTTGGATTCTTGCGATCAGACGGTCGCGAAAGTCGCCCTCTCCCATGGCGATCACGGCAAACTCGTCGCCGCCCAGCCGAGCGATGGCATCGGACTGACGAACCGCGCCGCGCAAGATTCGGGCAATGGTGCGGATGCACCAATCGCCCTCATCGTGGCCGTGCTTGTCATTGACGGCCTTAAGGCCGTCCAGATCGATGAACAAGACCACGATCGATAGGCCGCTCCGGCGAGCGAGCGAAACCAGTTGGTCGCCCATGATCGTCAGACCTCGGCGATTGTGGAGGCCGGTCAAATCATCGATGGTGGAGAGCTGCAGCCAGGCGTTTCGATGTTTCTGTCGCTCGATGGCGGCCGATACGGTCTTGTGGAGCTGTTCAGAAGTCATGCGGCGGCGAAGCACGTAATCTTGCGCGCCGGACTGAATGGCGCGCTCGCCCAATTCATCTCTCGGCGCGAGAGCGACAACGGCTGCCGACGGATGAGTTTTGCAGAGTTCGTCGCAGGTTCGCGCGCTCTTGGGCTCGTCCGCGTCCAAACCCAAGAGAACGGCGGCGTACCTGCGCCTTTTGAGTCTCTGTACTCCTGTTTCGAGCTGCTCTACGGTATCGACTTGGTAATCGGCATCGCTCGAGGCGGACAGCCTTTGGCCGACGATCTGCGCGGCGGCAGCGTCGGCCTCGATCAGCAACAACTTTCTCTTTAAGTTCTTCATATCGATAATCCTAAAGGGGGCCCGGACAAACGGGCGCTCCCCCATAGGATTATCGGATTCTTGCCTCGTCTCTTTAGGTTTTCTTAGCGAGGCGGCTTCACAAAGATTGGATTGGTGAACGAACGCGGCTTGACGCTGGGGTAGAGGGCTGTGAAGCGCGAACCCAATGCGTCGGCAATGATCCATCCCTCGGTCGGAGGGTCGATTTCTGCGGTAATCGTCCAGTCGAGCGGACCATCGGCCTGAGGCACGGGAGACGACCAGGCTTCTTTGCCGTTGACGATCAGTTTGACCTGTTCGACCTTGATCCAACTGGCGGCGCGAACGGTGAGATCGAACGCCAGCTTTCGACCAGACGGAACGGTTCCGCCAGGCCGCACGCCGGCAATGGAGAAATCGATCATTGGACCAGCGCAGACGATCACATCGCCCGATCGGAGCGCCTCGACCAAGTTCTTTTCGTTGACTCGCCTTGGATCTTCGTGTCCAAACCGGATATAGGTCCGCGGAAATCCGGCTTCAAAGTTGTAGGCTCGATGACTATCCGTGTTGCCCATCGCCAAGAATCGCTTGCCCTGATTGAGAAAGTTGAACCAATCGGTCATCACTTGGACCAGCCCGCCGCCCATGCCGTTGAAAACCTCGATCGCGTCAAAGTTGTCCGAGAACTCTTGCGGCTTGCCGATCTCGCCGGTCTCTTTGTGCATCCCGATCCAATCGAACCAACCCATGTTGCCGCCTCGCGGATGATTGATTTGCACGATGACATCGCCGTCAAAGTTCTTTCGCGCGTCGGCGAATATCTGGGCGGCGCTCTTGTCGTACCAGGCGATCGCTCCATTGTTCGGTTCGCTGGGATCGTATCGCTGAGGATAGGCGTTGAAGTGGCCGAGGCGATTGTTCGGCGAGATTTCGGTGCCGGTGATGGCGGCAATTCGATTCTCCAATCCCAGACGTTTGACGACCGGCTTGTAATCGGTGTTGACGTCGTGATCGGTGGCGACCATGATGCTGACGCCCGCACCCGCGTAGGCCAGGACTTTATCTTCCAGCGCGTCGTTCGAATCGGGCGAGGGCATGGCATGAATGTGAAAGTCGCCGCTGAGATAGCCGGGCATTCGCGCCGATCTCGCGAGACTGGTTCGCCGCTCGATGGTTTTGCCCGGCTCGAAGGTCAGTTCGGCGGCGTCTACCTCGTACTCAAAGCCACGGCTAAAGGTTACAAGGTATTTTCCAGGCTCGACGGGAATGGTCTCGTTTCCGGTGCGGCTGAACCAGACTCGATGAAAGCGGCCAAACTGCCCTTGCTCTCCATATTTTGCGCGCTCGGAGTTGGGTATCGGCCCGCTGATACGCTCGAAGGTAACGGTACAGGGGGCCGCTTGGCTCTTCTCGTCGCCGATCTGAAAACGCAGGTTGGCGGCGGGCGGCATCGAGATTCTGAGGCGGTCGGCTGGGACTTTGGCATCGACCATAATCGGCGCTCGCCCCTCGGCAAAGGCGGCGACCTGGTAGTCGCCAGGCTTAAGCGTCAAAGAGAATGCGCCTCTATCATCGGCTTTGACGATGTTTGAAAGGGCGTCCGTATCCTTGTTTATAAAGTAGAGGCGAGCGTTTGGCGCAGCATCGCCGGATATTTTTGCGCCTCGCTCGTCGTCGCCCATCGCTGCGAGGATCGGTTCGAGCGATCCATTGGAAAGGGTCAGCGCCCAAGTAACGGTTCGAGATTCGCCAGGCTGTATGCCGGACCAAGTCGCAAGGTTCGCCTGAAAAATCTGCTCGGCGCGCATGATCTCGCCCAATTGGCCATCGACTCGATAGAAGCCGTAGCCAATTTTCTGCCCAAGGCCTGCCATCAGATTGTGCGGTCCTTTGAGCGAATCGACCAGACCGAGCATGGTCTTTGTGCCTGCGGTTCGGAATGCGTGATCCATCGCTCCAATGGGCGGGATGTAAGTTTCGATGCCGTCGCCCTGCACCAACCCCAGGTTCATCGCGTAGGTCTGCGCTCTGTCGGTCGTGTTGATCGCGCGCATTTGAACGGTCAGCGTATGGGAGTCGGGCGCTAAGGCGTAGTCGATTTCAACGCGCATCCCGATCGGAGCGCTGGGGATGTTGAGCGTTTGATCGACTATTGGAAAGCGATCATCGACCGCAAAGACCCTCAAGACAGCGGTCTGGCCCCGTCCGCCTGGATTGACGATCTCGGCTCTCTCGGCTCTGAGCGTCCGCAGATTGGGCAGCCCCTTTGCATCGGTTGCGCTGATAAAGAGCTCGCCCAGAAAATCCATATCGCTCCCCTTCTCCGGCATAACGGCATCCAAGATTCGACCGCCATAGCGAGCATATCCCGAGGCCGGGCGCGGGCGCGAAACGACAAAGACGGAACGGGAGTTTCTCAGGATGTAATCTCCCGCCTGGCCTTCGGCTTTGGGGCCGCCTGGCAGGTCCTTCTCGGTGGCGATCTTGAGTTCGGCCATTCCGTCTTGCACCTTGGGCAGCGGCTCGGTGCGGATGCGCCCGACATCGTGCCCCCATGCAACGGAAACGAGAAAGAGGGCGATAAGGATTCGAATCATGTATCAAGATTTTGCCAGGCAGGAGTTCGCTCCTGCTTTAACGAAGGGTTAAGCCGTGATCGCGGTCGTTAACTTCTCTCCCGAACCGGGTTCCGTCGAACTTCGCGAGATTGCCGAACCCACTGCGGGATTCGGCGAGGTCGTCGTCAAGGTGCGGGCGGTCGGCGTCTGCGGTTCGGATCTGCATCAGTTTCATGGGACGCATTCTTGGCCCGTCAACTATCCGGTGGCGCTAGGGCACGAGTTTGCCGGAGAGATCGTCGAACTGGGCGAAGGGGCGATCGATTGGAAAATCGGCGAGCGCGTCGCTTGCGAGACGGCGGCCTTCATTTGCGGCCATTGCGCGATGTGCCGCACCGGGCGATACAATCTCTGCCCAACCCGGCTCGGATTCGGGTACGGCACGGACGGCGCAATGACGCGGTTCGTCAGGGTTCCGACGCGAATAGTGCATAGGATCCCTCGGAACGTGCCGTTTGAAGACGCCGCCATGACCGAGCCGTGTTGCGTGGCGGCAAACGCTGTGGTCGAACTTTCGAACGTCAAACCGGGCGATACGGTCGCGGTGATCGGCACGGGTCCGATCGGCCTGCTGTGCGCTCAGATGGCCCGGCTGTTCAATCCGTCGCGATTGATCGTGATCGGCCTGGCGAGCGATGGTCCAAGGCTGGAGGCTGCCAAAGCGTGCGGCGCAACGGAAGTTTGGACGACCGATTCGATGAGCATATCGCCGATAGCGGACTTGGCGGTCGATGCGGCGGGGGCGAGCGAGTCGCTAAAGCCTGCGCTAGAATTGGTGAAGCCGGGCGGTCAGATCGTTAAGGTAGGCTGGGGGCCAGAGCCGCTGGGCTTTTCGCTCGACCCGCTTGTTCAGAAAGCGGCTAATCTGCAAGGCGCTTTCAGTCATACTTGGGCAACATGGGAGCGCGTCCTTGCCCTCATGAGCGCTCGCAAGCTGACATTGGCTCCGCTGCGGCGCTGCTTTCGGCTAACCGAGTGGCGCGAAGCGTTTGAAGCGATGGAGAGTCGACAAACGGTAAAGAGCATCTTAATACCTGATGAAGATAACGATTAGAACCGACGAGCGCGCGATCTTAGAAGAACCTCTGGCGGCCAAGCTGACGGGGCGACTGCCCGCCGAGCCGTGGATTCTGTCAGACGGCAAGGCCTCGATCCCGGCACAGAAGGACGGCGCTCTCGTTCGCTGGATTCAGCCCGCACTGGGCAAGAACTCATCGGCAACCTATGATCTGAAGACGGGCAAGGCGGCTGAGGGTTGGTCGTTCCGAGAAGACGGCGATGCAACGACCATTGAGCTTCGCGGGCAAATGGTTGCTCAACTCTGGCACAAGAACGTGCCGAAGCCGTACATCTACCCGCTCATAGGTCCCAAGGGCAAGCCGATGACGCGCAACTTTCCCATGAATCGCGTTGCGGGCGAAACGACCGATCATCCTCACCATCGCTCCATGTGGTTTACACATGGGGATGTTAACGGCCTAGATTATTGGACGGAGGGGCCCAATCGGGGCAAAATAGTAGCGCGAGCGATCGAGGAGCGCGCGCATGGCCCGGTCTTCGCGAGATTCGTTATCGTAAACGATTGGATAGGGCCAGATGGGAAGAAGGCGTGCGAAGATCGGCAGTCGTTCGCGTTCTATTGGGGCGAGCGGGGATTGACGATAGACTTCGAGACGATCGTTACAGCGTCTGAGGGGGATTTGAAGTTTGGCGACACGAAGGAGGGCAGTTTCGGGATTCGAGTTGCGAGCGCGTTGGAGGTTTCACGGCGGCAGGGCGCGGAGATGATAAACTCGAACGGCGAAAAAGATGCCGCAGTATGGGGAAAGCGCGCCGCCTGGTGCGACTATAGCGGGAAGATCGACGAGGTTGCGATGGGGATCGCGATCATGGACCATCCTGAGAGTTTTCGGCACCCGACACATTGGCATGCGCGGGACTACGGGCTGTTTGCGGTCAACCCGTTCGGCATTCACGATTTTGTGCCGGGCGCGGCACGGAACGCTGGCGATCACAAGATGGCGAAAGGCGAGACGATGCGGCTTCGGTATCGAATCTGGCTGCACGAGGGGAACGCGCAACAGGCCGGCGTTGCAGAGAGGTGGTCGCTGTTTGCCCATCCGCCGCGGATTGGCGGATGAGCCTGTACGAGGCGCTGTTAGGGCTGGGCGCGTCGCTCGGCTTCTTCACTTTGGTCTGGATCGTCAGTCTGCCTTTGCGCAATGCTAGCATCGTCGACGTTGCGTGGAGCCTGGGCGTTCTATCGCAGACTCTGCTCTATGCCAACTTGCAGGCGAATCTGACTGTAAGGCACTGGCTGCTGTTGACCTGCCTTGCTGTTTGGGGCGTGCGGCTGTCGGCTCACATTCTGGTGCGGAATTGGGGCAAAGGCGAGGATTTTCGTTACGCCGCCTGGCGCCGGCAATATGGCACAGGCTATTGGTGGATCAGTCTCTTTCAGGTTTTTTGGCTGCAGGGAGCGGTGAATTGGGTCTTGGCGCTGCCCATTCTGGTCTGTCTTTCCGATTCGAGCGGTCTGTCGGCTTTGGACGCCTTAGGGGCGATCGTGTTTGCGATTGGATTTGGTTTCGAAGCCGTAGGCGATTGGCAACTGCTCCGGTTTAAGTCGAAGCCGGAGAACAAGGGCCGCGTGATGGATCGGGGATTATGGCGATATAGCCGACATCCCAACTACTTTGGCGAGGCGACAATCTGGTGGGGAATCTGGCTGATGGCGGGACGCGGCCTACCGTGGAGCCTCGTCAGTCCCGTTATGATGACTCTTCTGCTGGTCAAGGTGTCCGGCGTCAGGATGCTGGAAAAGAGCCTGGCGGATGCAAAGCCCGGATATAGGGAATACATCCGGCGCACAAGCCCTTTTGTCCCCATGCCGCCAAAAGCCGACTGACTACTGCGTCATGAAGGTGTCGAAGTAGACCTCTAACACCGCTTCCTTGTTCTTCGTCTCTTCGTACAGAAGTTCGTTCAGCTTCTTGGTCAGCGTCTTTTTGAGCGCTTCTTTGCCTTCCTTGCTGATTAGTTCGGCTCGGTCCATGCCGGTCAGCGTCATGATGACCGTATCGGAGATGGCCGATTCTTTGTTCTTGATGGCGTCTTCTTTGACCTTCTCGTTAAGGCCGAGGGCGATGCCGACTTTGAGGTAATGGTCGTCATCAAGATTTATCACGTACTCGCTTCCTTCGCGAAGCTTAACGGTGTGCCCTAACTTCGCTTCTTCGTGCACTGTAACGTTCTTACCGCCGCCAAACAGCGTTTTGCCGGCAAAGACGCCGCCCGCAAGCCCCAATACGAGCACGATTACCACGACCATGTTCTTGCCGCCCTTCTTGGGGGCCTTCTCTTTCTCTTCTGACATGAGCCATCGCCTCCGTCCTCTTTATTCCATTATTGGCAGGATTGTTAACGAAGGGGCGCAGGATGGAGAGGCTTCGACCCCGAACTAATCGTCAGGAGAATTAGAATGAAACCCTTAGCCCTGATAGCAGCCGTCTCTCTATTTTGGACGGTCGCCGCGCAAGACGCCAAGCCGGCAACGAGCGAGGTGGACGCGCTGTTAGTCGCCATCGCGGAGATCCATTGGTTTGAAAACGTCCGACATCTGAAGCTGACGGATGTGCAGTTGGATAAGTTGATGGCCGCTAACAAGAAGGCGCGAGAGCGCGAAAACGAGCAGTTTAAGGCCGAAGCTAAGGACCTTCTCGCGCTGAAAGAAGATGTCGAAAAGGCTCGACAGCAAGCGATCGCCGGTCGCCCTGCGCCCCAAGGATTGTTGAACCGGCTGAAGGAGTTGGAAAAGAAGGCCGCCGAGGATCGAAAAGCGCTGAGGGTCAAAGCGGTGAAGGAACTGGCCACCGAACTGAGACCGATCTTCACCGATGAACAGTTTGCCGAGATGGCGCGCAAGAGCAAAGAGGTCTTGAAAGAACAGAAGTTCAACGTGGAAGGGTCAGAGGACGTTCAGCTCTATTGGTTCTATGTCGAACACGTGTTTTTGCCGGAACTCGCGGTCGAGATGATGAAGAAGCTGAAGGATCACAATTAGGGGAAGAAGCGCCCGGGCTCGAAGAGACCGCTCGGGTCGAACCTCTGTTTGATCGCTTTCATCAGTCCGGCAGCATCGCCCAACTCGGGCCAGGCTCTCACGGTGGCCTTCTTCTCTGGCGGCAACGACCAGAACATCATTTTGAGGCCCAGTTCGCTGCGCAGACTGGCCAACAGGTCTGCGGCGCCCTGATCGTCCGAATAGGCGTAGACGATGCCGCTGCCGGCATGGGCAAGGGTATCGACCGATGCTGTTTGGGCCAGTTTCTGAGCCACTTCGATCGTATCCGAGGGTCTGCATACGATTTTGGCTAAGACCGGGCTATCAGTGGGCACGACCGGTTCGTCGCCCGGTGCAAGATCGATGCCTAAGTTCTTGATCGCTTGCAGCTGCCAATCGACTTCTTCTTCGAATCCCGAAAGCGCAACAGCCAAGGTCTTGGTATTGATAACGTCGATCGCGTCCGGCTGGGCCGGGGATGATAGGATGTTGGCGATCGCCTGCTCCGGTTCATCCGTCTTGGCCACGAACCATGCTGACCTCTCTGGTCTGGGCGAGGTTTTGAGCGTAACTTCCAGAATGACGCCTAAAACGCCCCACGAGCCGCAAAAGAGGCGGTGGAGGTCGTATCCCGCGACGCTTTTGACAACCTTGGCGCCGCTTTTGATCAAGTTGCCGTTGGCGAGCGCCATGCGCATAGCCAGCAGGCGATCTCTCGGGGTTCCATGACGAAAGCGCAGCGATCCGGAGCGGCCCGTGGCGATGATGCCGCCAATGGTCCCGTTCGACGCCGGGGGATTCCATGGCAGCCAATGTCCCGCCTCGGCCAACGCCCGCTGCAGTTCTGGAAAAGCAACCGAGCACGAAACGGTTACGATCATCTCTTCCGGCTGAAAGTCTATAAGGGGCTTGAGACGATGGCCGCTGAGGGCGAAATCGTATGGGGAGAGCGAATTGCCCGCGTTGCGCATACTGCCTGATCCGAAAACCGAGCATCCCGCGCCGCTTGCAGAGGCGTGTTTGAGGGTTGCGGCCAACTCCTCTTCGTTGACTGGCGCAATGGCAAACGGGGGCGATTGGCCGCCAACCGCGAACTCGTGGGGCGAGACTCGGCCTTCCTCGCCAACCAGCGCGCGAAGGCCGATCTCAAGACTCATTCAACTAATAGCGGAACTCGCCAATGAACGCGCTGTTTTCTAAGGGACGCTGCCAAGAGAGCGCGAGTTCCTGAACGCTGCATCGATTCTGGTTGGCCAGGCCGACCGAGACCGAATCGATGGTCGCTAGCGGCTGATACCAGACTTCGTGCGGCATCGGACAACACGGCTTGGTAACTCGACTAACATCGAGAGAGACGATCTGACCCTTGTCGCCGACGCTGACTTTGACGACCTCGCCGTCGTCGGAGTATCGGACCGGCTGGTGCGAAACGACCACGCTCTTGCCCAGCACGTTGGAAAACTGGGCGCTGAGTTCCCTCCCGAAGGCCTCGTCCGCATCCGCATCGCCCGTGCGCTCAAAGTAGAGCCAACTTTTTCTGGCTGTGCCTTCGGCCAAGTTGGCGTCGGAAACTACGATGGCCGCTGCGGCTCGTCCGGCAAAGCGCCCGGTGTCGAACTTCCAGGCCAATGCGGCCTCTCGACCGGCGGTATCGTATTCGCCGTTAAAGTGGCAGGCGCCTACATAAACGCTGCACGTCCTGCTTTCCAGATAGGTGCCCTTGGTTTGAGCCATTGCGCTTGCGCAGACCAAAATCGCGGTCAGCCAGAGAGCCAGTTTCATCGTTATCACCTCTGCTCAGATTCTACCGCAACTTTTGCGCTTTGGCTGGTATATTCTTTGCGCATGGAGAGGATCATCGCGATCGACGGACCGGCGGCGTCGGGCAAGAGCACCTTGGCTAAGAACTTATCCAGAGTCTTGGGTTTCCTCTATTTGGACACTGGCGCGATGTATCGCGCGATCGCGCTGAAGGCCAAGCGATCAGGAATTGCAAGCGATGATGCGCCCTCTCTGAGCCAGATCGCCGAGACGGCGCGAATAGAGTTGACGACTGAAAACGGCAGCCAACGCGTGTTGCTGGACGGCCAAGACGTTACCGACGAGATACGCCTGCCAGAGATCTCGACTCTGGCCTCCGAAGTTTCTGTTCACAGCGGCGTTCGCCGTGCGATGGTCAGGCTACAACGACAAATGGCTCAATTGGGGCGCGGTCTTGTGTGCGAGGGCAGAGACACGACCACGGTCGTCTTTCCAAAAGCGCGGCTAAAGATATTCCTGACGGCATCGGCCCAGGCACGGGCGATGCGGCGGTGCAAGGAACTTGAAGAGCGCGGGACGCCGATCAGTTATGAAGACGCCTTGTCGCAGATCATCGAGCGAGACCGGCGAGATTCTACGCGAGCCGATTCGCCCCTTGTGAAGGCGGCAGACGCGGTTGAGATCGATACGGACGATCTGTCTATCGAAGAGGTGCTGGCCGTCGCGCTGGAGCATTGGCGGCGCCGCGATGTCGATTGAAGAGGCGCTGCGCTATCTCGCCAGTCTGAACGTTTATGGCTGGCGCATGGGCAATGCCCGTATGACCGAGTTTCTGCGCCGTGCCGGCAACCCGCAGGATCAGGTCCGCAGCTTCCACGTCGCGGGCACGAACGGCAAGGGATCGGTTACGATGATGATCGCCGAGTGCCTGCGGGCTGCGGGCTGCTCGACCGGCGCCTACTTTTCCCCTTACGTCTATCGAGTGAACGAACGGATACTGCTCGATTCTGAACCAATCTCCGACAGCGACTTGGCAAGATGGATTACAAATTTGAAGCCTATCGCCGATTCATTGAGGGACACCGAATATGGCCAGGTTACGGAATTCGAGATGAAGACGGCGGTCGCTATGTGCTGCTTTGCCGAGCACAACGTAAACTTTTCTGTGCTAGAGGTCGGTTTGGGCGGTCGCTTGGACGCGACGAATGTGATTGTGCCGCAGGCGTGCGCGATCAGTTCGATCGGCCTGGACCACATGGATCGGCTGGGTCCGACTTTGTCCGACATCGCGTACGAGAAAGCAGGCGCAATCAAGCCGGGGCGTCCTGTGGTTATTGGGCCGTGCGGGATCGAGGCCGAGACGATGATTCGGTCGGTGGCTCAGATTCGCCAGGCTCCCAGCTTCTTTGTCGGCCATGAGGTTGAGACGGAAGACGATGGCAATTCGAACGAATATGTAAAAGTTTGCTTTGACAAACATGAACTTATTGTGCGTCCTGCGATGGTGGGACGCGCCCAAAGAAGCAATGCGGCAACGGCTGCGGCGACCCTGTGGGCTAGCGGGATCGGCGTTACGGACCAGGCGATAGCTGAAGGGATCGGTAAGGCGAGATTGCCTGGGCGTTTCGAGACGGTCGGCGATCCCGTTCGCCTGATTCTGGACGGCGCGCACAATGCCCAGGCGGCGGAAGAGTTGGCAGCCAATCTGAAAGGGTATGAAGTTGTCTTTGTCGTAGGAATGAGCAAGCCGCACGATCCGGTAGGGTTTCTGGAGCCTTTGACTCGCATTTCAAGGCAGTTTGTCTTTGTCGCGGCCGATCATCCAAGAGCCTACTCGCCCGCTGAACTTCAAGCCGCTGCCAAGCAACTCTCTGTTGAAGGCCGAGTCGCCTCTTCCGTTAGGGATGGCGTCCGCTCGGCGCTCTCGGAGGGCATTGTTGTGGTTACGGGCTCATTCTACGTGGTTGGCGAGTGCGAAGAGTTTCGCAACGGGTAATATTCGATCAATCATGGCGCGATGGGAGCTGACGGCGACGATTCTTGAGCATCGTCGAGCGTCGCCCGGCCAGTTCGAACTGATGCTCCATGCCCCGCCCATCGCGGAGGTGGCTCTTCCTGGCCAGTTCGTTCAGTTGAGGGCTATGGACAGCCTCTCGCCCTATCTGCGCCGCTCTTATAGCATCTTGCGCGCCAATCCAGACAAGGGGTTGATCTCCGTTTTCTACTCTGTGCAGAGCGCCTTCACGGAATTGCTGTCGATGAAACCGGTCGGCTCGTCGGTGCGAGTTCTCGGGCCGTTGGGCAATTGGTTTCAGCCCGTTCGCGAGGCAAAGCGACATATTTTGGCCGCTGGGGGTTTTGGCGCCCCGCCCTTGTGCTATTTCGCTTCGAAGTTGGCTCCCACGCTCGGCAAAGATGATGAGTTGGTCATCCTGATCGCCGCCCGCAGTCGGGACCTGTTGGTGGGTTTGGACGAGTTTCGCGCATTGGGCGCAACGGCATTGGTGGCGACGGACGACGGCTCATCGGGCTACCGGGGCCAGGTAACGGATCTGCTGAGAGAGAATCTAACGACTGGGTCGGCGGTCTACGCTTGCGGGCCGAACGGAATGCTCCGTTCGATCGCCCGCGAGTGCATCTCGCAGAGCATTCCGTGCCAAGTCTCGATCGAATCTCCCATGCCGTGCGGTCTCGGAGTCTGCTTGGCTTGCGCGGTCAAGACGCCTTTGCCCGATGGCGGCACTTGGTACAAGCGAGCCTGCGCAGACGGTCCGATTTTTCAGGCCAACGAAATTGTTTGGGATTAAAGATAGGGGTTATCGCGCTTTTCGTCCCCGATTGTAGTCGATGGACCGTGGCCGGGATAGACGATCGCGTTGTCCGGCAGCGCCTTCATTCTCTCCAGCGATCGCATCAGTTTGTCTCGGTCGGCGCCTGGTATGTCGTATCGACCGATGCTGCCTCTAAACAGAACATCGCCCGAAAAAACGCAGGGCGGATCGCTTTCCATAACAAACGCGACATGATCGGGCGCATGGCCGGGCACGGACATGGTTCGGAAACGAAGCTCACCAATCGAGAACTCGTCCGGCTCGTTAATGAACCGGTCGGGTTCAGGCAGAGGTTCGCCAGCGGGCAGTCCGATCATGGTCGGATGAGTATGGGTTTCGTGTCCGTAAAGAAGCCATTCGTCCTTTGGGAGCCAAAAAGGCGCGCCGGTCGCTCGCTTCAGCTCGGGCACGGCCAGAACGTGATCAAAGTGCGCATGGGTCGCGATGATTGCGATGAGTTGCCGCCCTTCGATTGCGCTCAGGACTTTGGCCGCCTCGTCGCCCGGGTCGATGACGACGCATTGATTGGTCTTATCGCAAGTTACGATGTAGCAGTTCGCCTGAAGAGGGCCGAGCGGCACCGTTTGGATCAAATGCGCATCACTCCTGGCGCATTGGGCGCTAATTGGTAGATGCCCGCGGCCTTGCCTTGCAGCGCATCGGCCAATCGTTGCGGGTCTGGCGTCAGCGCGATTATCGTGCCGCCTTCGCCGCCGGCTCCGGCTAACTTGGCCGCCCAGGCGCCGCCCGCCTTTGCAGCGTCTATTAGTTCATCCAGCACTTTGCCCGACGCGCCTAAATCGCGAACGATCGCATGGTTCTCGTTCATTAGGTCGGCCATCAATTGCCAGTCGCGCTCTATCATTGCTTTCTTGGCGCGTTGCGCTAGGCTTGCGATCTCTCTCATGCCTTTGACCACCGATTCGTCGCCTCGCTCCCAGCGCGATCGAAGGTCGGAGTGTACGGCGCTGCTGTCGCGCTCGAAGCCGGTAAAGGCCAGCACAAACGGGAGTTCTTGACGGCGCGGAAGCAGTCGGTCGATCGGTTCTACGGTGGCAAACGGCTCGTTGGCGTCGGCTCGCAACGTCTCCTTGCCCCTAAAGTCCATATAATTGACGCCGCCGAAGGCGGCCATGTGATGGTCTTGATAGCCGCACACCACGCCAAGGGCGTCGGCCTCTATTCTGCGAACCTGCTCGGCCAAGTGATAGGCGCTGACCCAGCCTTCTTTCAGCGTGAGCAGACAGGCGACGACGGCCGTGAGCATCGCGGTCGAACCGGCCAAGCCTGCTTGCGCGGGCACGTCGCTTTCGGCAGAGAGTTGAAATCGAGACTTGTCGAGAGAGAACCCGGCACCGACGATAGCCGACTTGAGAAGGTCGAATCGGTCGCCGGTCAGGTTCAAATCGGTTGGAATCTGCTTTTCGTCCGAACTCTTGAGAGTCAGGCGATCGGCTGGGTCGAGGTGGCATCGAGCCCGCATGGCCAGGCCGCAAGATATGACGACGCCGCCGTACAGATCGCTGGGGTTGCCGATTATGCCCGCTCTACCGGGCGCAGAGTAACGAATCGAAGCCAAATCGCCGCCTCCCTCAAAGATGAGAGAAGTTTACTCTATGGAAAGGTTGGGAGCAGGCTGAGCCTGCTCCCGATGATTGGATCAGTTTGAACCGATACGAACAATACCGCTCGATCCTTGTCGGCGCAGCGTCATCGGACGCCACAGCGTGAACCTTTCGTTATAGTTGGCGGGCGTGATGTTGACGGAACCGCCGCCTGGAACGCAGAACGTCGCTTCGTAGACGGTATTGAACGGGTTGGCCGAAGTGCCGCGCTCGCTGCTGCCATTGTTATTGCCGCCGTCGGTTCCGGCTCCCTGAACCACATAGGTAGGATTGGCCATGTTGAACAAGTAATACTGAACGTTAACATAGGCCTCCGACAATCGGCCGTATCGAGACGTAGCACAATCGTTCGGCCCGCCAGTCAGCGTGCCCCGCACCTGCCTATTGCCGTCCATCAAGGGCGAGCCCGACGATCCCGGCGCAGTAAAGCCGACGTTGTAACTAACGCTCCACACATCGGCCAGAAAGCAGCCTTGGTTGGTGTCGCAGGTGGTAACGCCTGCCGGACAGAAGCACCGATCGTTGTCGGCCTGCAGCAACGATCCAGAGGAGAATCGCTTGAACGTTCCGCCTGGATGGTGGATGCCAAATGCGGACGATCCGCCGGACCACGATCCGCTACTGGTCCAGCCCATGTACCAGCTAGCGGCGACTTGTTCGTAGGATCCTAGCAGGTTCCAGTCGCTGCCGCTGTGGCGTTTGAGCAAGATCGCTCCCACGCTGCGGGGGCACGAGTTTGCGGCTGGCGGCGTGCCGTTGCAGGTTGTGTTCTGGAAGTTCCAGACAAAGGTCGTGTTGTTGGCCGATCCTTGGGTGCCGATGCAGTGATTGGCCGTCATCACGATAGGCGCCAGGTCGGACGGGCTTCGATTGAGGGTACCGCCCGAGCAAAAGCCGCTGACGTTGTTGCCGCTCAGAGTCGCCAACATACAGACGGCCCGAGCTTCCGTATCGCGCCAGGAGGCTTCGCAGGCTACGTCGCGATGCGTGCATCCTTGAATGCCCGCGTCTTCAAACGCTTTATCCCAATCGGGGCCGGCAAAGAAGTAGTTGATGCCATCGATAGGCGGCAATCCGGCCGGAGTCGCGCCCGGAGGCAGATAGAACTCTAGGCCGATCTGATCGCCAAAGATGATGGTCGTCCACCAAGTCTGGTCTTCGTTCATGATGGGCAGCGTGTACGGGCCAAACGAGTAGCCGCCCACTGGATCGTAGACGCGGACCACTTCGCCGTTTCGCCCCATGTCGCCCTTGAACCGCACCCTAAGCGCCTTGGCGCCTTCGGATCGAAGTTCGACCGCAGCGACAAAGCCGCCTTCCGGATGCTCGATCCAGCGCAGGCCTTTGAGAATGTCGGGCGGCGCATCGACCGCGTAGCCCGCAGGCATGAAGTCGGGCGCGTCTTGATAGCCGTGCCAATGCATGGGCGGGGTTTCCGTCTTAGGCAAGTTAAAGGGCAGCGCAGGGCTGCCCGGCATTAGCCTAGGTCCCGGGAAGCCTGCCTTCGTGACTCTATGTTGCGGAGCGCCGTCGACGGAATGTTCCTCCGACGGTTCTGGCTCTTGCGCCCAGGCATAGGCGAGGCCGACGCAGGCGGCGATCAATAGCAATCGTCTCATTGGTTTGCCTCCTTTACTGCAGGTTGACCAGTACTAGAACCATGCCGGTCTTACCCTTCTCCAGACTCGTCATTGCCTTGCCGATGATCGCGCCTTGCGCCTTTGCATAGTCGCGGACGCTCATCGCATGGCCGGCCATGTTGGACGTAGTCAGAAGGTCGCCTGCTTCGATGGCTCGTTCGGTCGCATCGGCCTTTACCCACACTCGACCGCTCATAGCGACGGGAACCGCATCTTCCATACCGGGCAGGTGGCCCAGCACCACGCCTACCGGAAGCTCGTTTGCGCCGCTTACGATGCCTGCGACCTTGCGGTTGTAGGCGCCGCGGGCTAGGCAGAGTTGACCAGCGTTCTTGGAATCGATGGCTACTACCGTTCCAGGCTCTACGGTTTCAGAGACCGGGAATTTCTCGGCCAAGTCGGCGCCGACGATTTCAAGAATGTCGGTTCGAGTGGTTCCGTTGACATGGAGTTTTGTAACGGGAGACGCCGTGCCGATACCGACGTTGCCGGTGCCGGACTGGATCAGGTTCACATTGCCGCCGCTGGCATTTAGCGCGAGCGTTGCGGTGGCCGCATTGTTTCGCGCCATGATCTCGTTATCGTCGATCGAGATGTTAAGCCCAGCGATTGTACCAACGGTCAGAAAACCGCCGCCCGCGGGCGAGCTATCGGAACCGCCCTCGACATGGAGCTTTGTCGCAGGCGAAGTAAGGCCGATGCCGACATTGCCGGCACCGTTCAGACCATTGATCAGAACATCGCCTCCGTTATGATTCAGGAACAGCGTAGAGATTGCGCCATTGTTTCGCGCCATGATCTCGTTGTTGTCGATGGAGATGTTCGTTCCGATCGCAGAGCCGCTGACAATATAGCCTCCGCCGTCCGGCTCGCTATCGGTGCCGCCGTTGACGTGCAGCTTGGACTCCGGCTGCGTTGTGCCGACGCCTATCTGAAAGGCGTAGACGCGCTGTGAAAAGTATCCGGCATACCCGTCTGCGCTTGAAGTAGATCCAAAGACGCCAAAATTAACCCCAGTCGCATCGCTCGCATGGCCATAAACGCCGCGACCCGCTGGCGACGTCCCATAAACGCCATAGCCCGAACCGGCCTGAGATCCGTACACTCCGATGCCGGCAAACCCGGTGCCCCGATTGATACCGCGAACTCCGGCCGAAGAGCCTCCAGGAGCCGTCGACGTTACCTCGCCCACTATTGCGTTGGCGCTCGAATCGGTCGAGTTAGTCTGTCCCCAGACGCCTGGGTTTGTGCCTGACGTTGCGGAATGGATTCCGAACACGCCGGTGCCCGCAGAACTGGTCGAAGCGCCATAGATTCCGTAGTTTGAGCCGGTTGCGTGCTGGGCTAGACCATAGATTCCTCTGCCCAAATCCGAGTCGGATCGGCCGAACAGTCCGTAGGCGTTGCCAGTGGCCTGATTGTTGATGGCACCGAGCGCCGTTCCAACTGTGGTGGCGGACCCTATCCATGGCAGCGCGAGAGCATTCGCTACCGCCGTGCGAATGGCGTATGGGGTCGACGTAACGGCGACCCTTGGAGCGAGCGTGGTATAGGCTCCGCCGCTGGCGCCAGGCCTCACCCTAATCTCGATTTCCTTGTTTGCGCCGGTGAATGGGCCGGAGCCAAAGTTGAGCGGGGTTGTGAACAGCCCGTTGGTAACCTGCAGATCGCCAACGTTCACGGTGATGTCGTCTGGGAAGAGGACGAATTGAAAGTCGTACTGGCCGTTAGCGGGGGAGCCGGCGTCCCTTAACTGGCCCTGAAAGTTGATAGTCGACGTTTGACACACAGCGAGCGAACAAAGGACTGCCAACGACGCTGTCGCAAGCGCGCGCTTGAAAAGCATGGTAAGCCTCCTTGCAGCGTCGGATCTATCGATCCGCGTCTGCTATGCTAAAGTATACAGCGGATTCCGGCAATTCTACTGAGGATCGCCCGAACGGCCGAACGAACTGAGCACGATGGCAAGGTCGGCATCGTCCACAGCGCTGTCTCGATTCAGGTCGGCGGATGAACCTGTGCCGCCAAAGTTGGTCAGCACAATCGCCAGGTCTGCGTCTTCTACTTGGTTGTTCCCGTCGGCGTCGCCATTTATCAACGAGAAGTTTCTCGTTGCAACTCCGCCCAGGACTAAGCCCGTGTGCCTCTGACGAAGCCAGCTGCCTCCCAGAACACGAGCACTGAGACTGGCGTCGGCGCCAATGAAGTCTGTGCCGACTGCGAATGCCCCTCCAGGGCCGAGCGTCATCGTCTTGCTCTCCGTGTTGGCTCCCCGCGTAAATGCATATTGCACCGAGATGCCGAACTCGTCGCGCGCAAGGCCTTCAAGATCGAGCGTTCCCGTTACAACCGAACGGTGGACATAGAGATTGGCGTTGCCGACGCCGCCGAAGTAGAGATCGTCTCCGGTGAAGGTGCCCGTGATGGGATAAAACCCAAGACCGAGAGCGGCTGGAACCAGGTAAGTCAGCGTGGCGATGCCGTTCGAGTCGCTTTGAGCGGTCCCGACGAGCACTTGGTTGACTTTGAACTGAATCGTTCGACCCGCCAAAGGATAGTTATCGGTGTTGCGCCTTACTTGCGCTCTCAACGTTGTGAGACTGCCGGCCACGGCGGCCCATTCCAAGGGCGCGACTACGGTACCGGGCTTGTTGACCGTTAGGAATCCGTTTGCGCTCGAAGACTCGTACGCCGAATCTTGATCGAATTGGGCCGTGAAGGTTTTCTGGCCGAGACCTAGCGATTCGGGAACCGGATAGAGAAAAACCGCCAAACCGCTGCTGTTGGTCTGGGCTGTGCCTACGAACTGGCCCTCGACGAGGAATCGAACGGGTCGCCCGGCGATGATGCCGTTATCCGTGTTTCTTCTCAACGTAGCCGAGAGAGCCGCTGTTGCGCCGATGCCTGCCGCAACGTTGTACGGCGTCAGCGTTGTGGGCGATCGGTTGACGAGCACCGTCGACTCTCCTTCTCCCGGTCTATAGCGGTCGTTGCCGCCATACGTTACGGTCAGCGGTTTGGTGCCTGCTTGAAAAGTGTCTTGCAGCGTTACCGGTCTCTGCGCAAAGCCAGAGGCATTGGTCAACGCCGCTCCAACGAAAATGCCGTCAACAAAAAAGTTCAAGGACATGCTGCCTAATGGCGCGTTGTCGGTACTTCTGCGGAGCGTGGCCGAAAGCGTCGTTTGAGCTCCGATGGTTGCAACGCCTGGATCGACAGAAACTCGAGTTTCCGCTTGAACGACCGTAAGAGTCGAAGTCCCAGAGCCGGAACGGTAAACTGCGTCGCCCGAAAACGACCCTTGCAAAGTTCGGACGCCCATTCCCAGGCTGCTGGGCACGACGTAGCTGACGGTTGCCTGGCCGTTCGCGTCGGTAATCCCGGTCCCAACGATCGTCCCCGAGACGATCATGCTCATGGTTTTGCCCGGAATTGGGGCGGAATCGGTGCCTCGCCTGAGGGTGGCGCGCAGGCTGACCGATTCTCCCGTTGCGCCGGTCGCCGGCTCGACAGAAATGCTGACGTCCGTTTGCGATACGTTCATTGTAACCGTGCTAGAAGAAGGCGCATAGTTGGCGTCGCCCAAAAATTCGGCCAGCAACGGGCTCGCGCCAATGGGCCAGCTCTCTTGCACGGTGGTCTGCAGAGAGGCGACTCCCTCGCTATTAGTAACGGCCGATCCGACGATTCCGCCATTAACCGAGAATCGTATCGATTTGCCTGCGACCAAGCCGTTGTTCGTCGTGCGGCGCATGGTGGCGACCAGCGAGATCGGCTCGCCAATTCGGCCATAGGCATTGTTGGCCTGAAGCGTGCTGCCGGTTTGACGGATAGTGAGCGGGGCTGCGCCCTCAGAGGGCGCAAGGTCCGCCTCGCCGGCGAATCGAGCATAAAGTTGTATCTCTCCAGAGCCCAGTTCGTCGACCAATCGATAGTAAAGGGTCGCCGTGCCGTTTCCGACCGTAACGGCCTCGCCAAGGTTCAGCCCAGAGGCATGGAAGGTAACCGTTCGATTGCCAAGGGGCACTCCGTCTGCCTGACGCCGCAAGACAGCAGTGAGAGGGATCACCTCGCCTATCATTCCGGAGGTTTCGCTAACGGTGATGACGGTTCCCGCCTGGCTTAGAGAGAGCGCAGAGAACCCGACCGTTGGGTGATGATCGATGTCCCCAGGAAACTCGGCGCGAATCTCTCGATTGCCGCTGGGCCAGTTGGAGGGGACCGCAAACACGGTGGAAGCCACGCCGTTTGCATCGGTAACGCCAAATCCAGCGTACATCTGACCGATAAAGAAGTTCACATCCTTGCCGACCAAAAGTTGTTGCAGATCGCGCGTTTTGAGCGTGGCGGTCAAGGTAACGTTGGACCCGGGCGCCGCGTTCTTGGGATCGACGATGAGTTCAGTTCGGATATCCGTCCATCTGACTTCGCAGATCCAGTTGGCCCAGGTGTTGACCGTGGCATACTGGCCGACGAACCAGACTGTGGCGGCTGGATTGCCTTGGAAATAGTCCAGCTGGGCAGCCATGTAACGGCCCCATGCTGTGCCGCCGAACACTCCCGTGCCGGCCTTGAGATTCTTGCTCGATTCGATTACGCCGCCGGCAGGCCACCCAAAGAAACGCGCAGAGAGATATTCGCCCAATACGTTCGAAGAGCGCGTAAAGACGGTCAACAGGTCGTTTTCTTCGGTCGCTTGAAGGCTGGGGAAGGCATAGTCGTATCGATCCTGGCCATAGATCGCGTCCTTTCGCACCAAGGTTGGCGTCTGGTTGATGTCCAAGACGTACATCTTGATGTTGGCTCGTGGGCCCGTTCCGCGGTCGAGCGCGACGTGCTGCGCTGCGTACAATCGACCGCCGACAAAAGCCACACGGTCCATCAGCCTGGCGTCGAGCGTTGCGATAACGGGTTGTCGGCCCGGCTCTGCAATGTTGGGGGGAGGCACATAGGCGCCAACCGGCACAGATTCGGTCGTTACTGTAGGTTGGCCGCCCGAGAAGCCTGCTAGAGGGTTTTGGACTCGAAACAGCGCAACCGAACTGCCCCCCGCGGCATTGGCCGAAAGCCACAGCGCGGGCATCGCGACCGACCAATCGTTCATCTGTGCGGGGGCTGTGCAATGCGGCATCTGCCAAATGTCGTAATAGCCTGCGGCTTGGTTGGCATAGACATCGGCCGAGCGGATGATTCGGATCTTGGAGTATCTGAAAGTTCCGTTCCACTCGCGCATGTTGGCTGCCAGAAACAGCGCGTTGCCCGTGTATCCGAGGTAAGGATCGTCCGCCCATTGTGCGACCAAGTTCGATCCGTCGCGGCGGGCGTCGAAGTTGTAGACGTACCATGTCCCGTGAGGATCGCCATCGTCGGAAACGCAAAGCGTGTGCCAACTGAGCTGCGTTTGGTCGTTTCGCCTTAGCACATAGATGACGAATCGGCCGTTGTGACGATCAAAGAGCGCCTTGGGGCTGAAAAAGAGATCGTCCGAAGCGAGCCAAACGTTGAAGTCGACTCGATACTGCTGCTGGCCATTTTTGGAGTAGATCGCCCAGTCGTCGTTAGTCGCCATCACCAAATGGTTCTGTCCGACCGCTAGGTTGGGATCGGGGGGCGAGGCGCCGTTCGGCCCTATTCCTGCAAAGTGTCGAAAGAACTGGCTCTCGGCTTGAATGCTTGGGCCTTCCTCGTCGGTCAGGATTTCCGGCGCCCAAGAGTTACCGACTTGCGGCTCGAAGTCGCTAATCGGGGTCGGCGAGGCGAGAAATCTAAAGGATTCCTTCCAAATGGGTTCGATATCGGTGGTTGTAACGAATGGTTGGACTTTGCCGCTCGCCGCTCCCATCTCTTGTGCGGTTGCAACGACAGTCGAGCCTGCAAGGCAAAGTGCAAAAACTCCAAGAACGAACCGAGACGCCATGACTAACCCCTTTCCTAAGTGGATCATAAGTTCCTACAGCCTGCCTAAAGATTATACTTCGGAAACTGAAAAAAATGGCCGGGCTTGCAAGCCCGGCCATTCAGCAGCACAACGTACTCGACAGCCTTAGCAACCCGTGCCGAAGTAGCTCAGCACGATCGCCAAGTCAACGTCGTCGACTACGCCATCGGCGTTGACGTCGGCCGCCAGGCCGTAGGCGCTGGCGCCGAACTGCGACAGCACGATCGCCAAGTCCACATCGTCCACACAGCCATCGTTGTTGATGTCGCCCCAGATCACCGGGCGACCGATGGTCTTCCACATCGTTCCAGCGACATAGTTGCCGGTCGGAATGTTGTTGTAACTCCACTGGAAGCCCAATGTTGCGTCGAAGTTCATCGATGGCGACGTCGCATTGGCGAGCGTGTCGGCAGACGTATTGAGCAGTTTGGTCCGAAGGCTCGCAAACGGCGCGATCTCCCAGAAGTTGGGATGCGGCCTAGCGGTCAACGTGGCAAAGAGGCTTCCCTCGGTCTGTCGCAGCACGCCCGGCGCGATGTTCGCCGCGCTATCGCCTCCTGCCGTTCCAGAAAGATCGAAGTCCGTGTAGTTGTAGAAGTGAACGGTTCGGGTGACGCCCGTCAGGTTCTCAATGTAGTGGTCTATCTGCAGGATGGCGGTATCGCCTTCCGTTTTGAACAGGTTGTAGTCCAGCCAGAACCTAATGATGCGCGTCGAACCTTCATCGTCCGGCTCATCGTAAACTAGCAACATGCGATTGGGGGCGGGCTGATCCCAGTAGATCAGGTTGCTACCAATCCCATACTCGCGGTTGTTGCCCTGCACGCGGTAGAACCACCAGTTTTGGAACAACTGGTCGCCTACGCTGCCACTGGGCCTGAAGTTTGCCAAGCCTACGAAGTTATGCCTATTGCCCGATCCAAAGGCGCTCGATTCGGAATACTCTGCGCCTCCGTCGACCAGTGTGAAAGCGCTGGTCGTTCGGATGACCATTGGATCGCTGTATCGAGCGTTGCCCGCCATGTCCTCAACATAGAACTGCATGAGGTTGTTGGTCGCGCTGGCGTTGGGGAACGGGATGTTAGGCGCCGTGATGGTTTCAACGGCCGTCGTGCCGTCCGCTCCGGTCGTTACCGTGTTAACCCAGGCGGACCAGGTTGCGCCGCCATCGGTCGAGTAGCGATACCAGGCGCTAGCCCTACGGAGACCGCTCAGAACGTCCTGACAACTGGCTACCACCGTTACGCGATTGCCAAACACGGTGGCGCTGGGGGTATAGGTTGTAAAGATCGGCTGAGTGGCATCGATGTTGAACTGCACGTTGGGCATGTCGCTCCAATTTCCGGCGCGATCATATGCCCGGAAGTAGAGCCAGTGCGTTCCTTCTGAGCCGAACGGCACAGTATTCGCGTAGATGCGCTCTAAGGCCGTGCTGCCCATGCCGGCGCCCGTTGTGCAGTTGGTCGGTCCAACCCAGGTCGATCCGTTCCAATACCAGTAGTACAGCGCGGTGGTATTGAGACCGGAGAGCACATCCTGAACAACGACCGAGCAGGTTGGCGTGAGGCTGTTGGCCCATGGCGTCGGCAACGGGCTGCCCCAGTTGGTAGGAGGCGTGCCGTCGATAATGACGCTCGCGTTTGCCTGCCTCGTGCCGCCATTGCTAGAGGTCGTGGTTACTCGGAAGTTCTTGACGCCTTCGGTCGTGCCGCGCATCGAGAAGTTCATCGTTCGGTTCCAACCGCTCGCGTGAGCGTTCCCCATGTTCATGGCGTCGACTCCAGCAAACCAGTAGCTTTCGTTGGAGCCGCTTGGCGACTGACGGTTGTAAGTCAGGCCGTTGTAGACCGTTCCGCCGGTCAACAGGTCGAAGTCGGCATAGACGCCCGAAGCGACATGCGAAGACGCAATGGCGGTCGCATTGATGTTGAAGTCCGCGTTGGGCGGATAGGCGACCGGGTAGTTGACTTGCAGCGCGTAGTTCTCGGTCGGCGCGCCGGCGATCACTTTGTAGGTAACCGCCCAGTTCTGGCTGCCGCCGCTTGCCATGCTCCACGTGTCGATCTTGATGCGATAGTTGCCGGCAGGCGCGTTGTTGACCACGATGTACTCGACCGTGTCGAAACTGGAGCGCGAAGCCCATTGTCCGGACCGATCGGTGGTCAGCGTGCCGTGCTGCAGCCATAGATCGATGTCGTTGACTCTAGCCGAGCCGGCGCCGCCTGCGGCGGGAGGATCGGGATAGGTCATGACGACGACCAGTCTTGCGACCGGCGCTCCAAGCGTAAAGTCGCGGACGCTCATCGAGCCTGCGCCGCCGTTCGTGCCCCACCACGCTTGCCATCCGCCGTCCATGCCATAGTGAGCCAGCATGCCGTCCACTTTTCCGGCGCCATAGTTGTTGTTACGGCTTCCACTGTTGGCGATGGCCGTTGCCATGATCAGGGTCTTGTAGAACCAGGAGGGCCCGCCCGAGCCGGCGTAGTGCTGCACGAGACCGGTCAGCAGACCGGCAACGTGCGGCGTCGCCATCGAGGTGCCCGTCCATCCCGTGTTGTAGCCGGTGGTCGAACCGTTGTTGCCGACCGAGTCGATGAACGCGCCCGGAGCCGCAACGTCCGGCTTGACGCGCCCGTCCGCCGTCGGCCCGCGGGACGATGAGGGGTAGACCACGTCGGTGCTTGTCCCATTGTCGTAGACGCTTCCGACGGTAATGGCGCCTTTGCTATCTCCGGGGATCAGCACCGTGCCCGAGCCCGAGCCCGAGTTGCCAGCGGCCACCACGTACATCATGTCGGCTGCGAACAGTTCGTCAAGCCTTCGGGACTGTGTGCTCGTGCCGGATGTCGTGCCGCCGCCGCCGCCGGAGTAGTTGACGATTCGGCGCGTGTACTGGGCCCCGCCCGAACCGGCTTGCGAATTGATGCCGTCCAGCACAGAGTTGCCCTCTGAAAACCCATTGGATCGAAAGACTTTGGAAAGGAGAAAATCCCAGCCTGGGTCGTTTGAATCTCTTCGGCCTTGCGCAACGCCTCGGTAGCGAGATTGCGCGACGCCTTCGCCAAAGAAGGTGCCCGAGACATGGGACCCGTGCCCGTGAGCATCGTTCCAAATGTCGGGGTCGGTCGTGTGGTTGTAGCCCGCGGTTCCACCAACGATATTCGTCCAGTCTTGGTGCGCGGCGTTCCAGCCAGTGTCCATCACGCCGATTTTGACGAGAGGCAAACTGGTGTGATTGCCGTCGTAAGAGCCCCACAGGCGGTCGGCGCTGATCGAGGCCATCGATTCGGTATGCTGAACCGAATGGACCGGGACTTGCTCGATGTAAAGCACGCTGTCCATTTCTAGCAAGCGCGCGACTGTTGCCGAATCGGCTTCGATGTAGTAGGAGAAGAGGCCCTTCTCGTACGAGCCGACGGTAATGCCGTTGGCTTGCATGAAGGCCTTGAACGCGCCCTCGGTATCGGGGCCGAACAGATTCAGGTAGAGCGATCTTTTAGCTGTCGTCGCCTGATTCATAAATGGCGCCAAGAGCGGCTCTAACTTCTGAACAGCGTTGGGCATTCCGACCCAGCGCACTTCGTTGCGAGAGGCGATCGTCTCCAACCGATTGGCCGGGATCGATGCCGTGTAAGCCGAATAGGGATAGTAATTGAAAACGGTAACGCCTTGATTGGCCAGCCATTCCCTCAGTTCGTCGGTCATCCAGCCATTGAGCAGAATCATGCCGTGCACAACCGGCACGACGCCCGACTGCACGCCTGAACCCATTCGAGAAGCGGCTAAGCGATAGATTTCAGGCTGAATCTTTTGCCCTGCTGGGGGCACAAACTCGCCCGAAAGGTAGTTGATGGCGACCTTTTCGCCTTTCTCTCCAAAGCGAGAAACGTGCCTCTTGGGGACCACTTGGCCGTCAAAAGGACCCGCTATGCCTGGCTTCAAGTCTCCCTTTGGCTCCAACGAGCCTCCGGGCGTTCCGACTCGATGATCCATGCGCTGAATGAGCGACTTGCCATCGGGTCCGATGGGATCGCGCATTTCGGGCGCTTTTGGTTCTGGTTTGGCTGGCTCGACTTGGGCCGGCGGAGCGACCGGCGGTCGTTCCGGCTCGCCGATCGGTTGCGCAACGCTGACAGCAGAGACCGCCACAACGACAGACAGGGCAACGGCGCGCAGCCAGCGAAGATTAGGTTCCTTTCGCTTTTGCATCCTACACCTCCATGAAGTTAAGCAGGGGCGAACGTCGCGGTTTTGGGCCAACGCCCAATGCCCTCGCTTTCCACTATAGTATACTGTGGAAAACCCGTACTTGGAAGGGACTTACGTCCTTTTCTTTTTTGGGGAAGCCGATTACTCCGTCGTAACCGTAACCTTCTTGACCAAAGCAACGTCGCCCGATTTGAGTTCGACGACATAGTCGCCATTGCCGGCCGCGCGCCGCCCGGCGCCTCCGCGGTGGTTCCAGGCAATCCGATAGAGCCCCGGCTTGGTCTCGCTCGTGGCCGTCATGTACGATTCGCCCAGAGCATCCCGGATAGCGATACTTGCGCCTTCGGCCAGTTCTTTGCCCACGTAGTACCAGATGGCCGCGGAGTTGGACGGGTTGTCAAAGCGAACTTGCCTCGGCCCTTGCCATTGATTGCCTCGCATGGGGCGCATGACCGTAATGCGCTTTTGCTCGAACAGGTGGACGCTCGACTCCTTGATGCTTTCGGTCAAGTAAGGCAACGGACCAATATCCATGATGTAGATGCCGCGCCCATGAGTAGCGATGACGAGTTCGCTTTCGGCGGTGTTGATCTGTAGATCGTGAACGGGCACAGTTGGAAATCCGCCGCGCACGCGCTCGTAATGCTCTCCGCCATCGGTCGAGACGTAAAGTCCGATCTCGGTGCCGACAAAGAGCAGGTTCTCGTTCTGCGGGTGCTGGCGAACGACATAGACGGAACCGTTCGCGGGCAGATCGCCGGTAATGTTCGTCCAGGTTTCGCCATAGTCGGTCGTTTTGAGCAGATAGGGCTTGTAGTCGTTGTTGCGATGTCGATCGACGGCGACAAATGCGTGTTCGACGTTATGCGGCGATGCGGTTACGCGGCTGATCCACCGCTCGCGAGAGACGTTCGGAAGCTTATCGGTCAGATCGGTCCACTCCTGGCCGCCGTTCTTGCTGAGCCAGAGATTGCCGTCGTCTGTGCCAGCCCACAGAATGCCAGGACGAACGGGCGATTCGTCCAATGTCGAGATGGATGCCGGCGCGCCGCGGGTCAGATCCTCGCTGATGGTCTGCCACCGGTCGCCGCGGTTGACCGAGCGATGCATGAAGTTGCTGCCCACATAGAGCGTGCGCGGGTTGTGCGGCGAGATGATAAACGGCGTGGACCAATTGAATCGCCGCCCTTGATCGCCGGTCGGGCGAATGCTGACTCCTGCGCCCGATTCGAGATTCACTCGGCCCAAACCGCCGTTTTGCGATTCGGCGTAAACGGTCGTCCAATCGGTCGGATCGACGGCAGTGTAGAATCCGTCGCCTTCCCAGATTTTGATCCAGTGGTACCAGTAGACTCCGCCGAATCTAGTTGCCGTTGGACCGCCCCATGTGCCGTTGTCCTGCAAGCCGCCGTACACCCAGTAGGGCTTTCGGCTGTCGAAGGAGACCGCATAGAACTGGGCGATGGGCAAATTGTTGAAGAAGTCCCAAGTACGGCAATTGTCGTAGGTTACGTTGAGGCCGCCGTCGCATCCCAAGATCGCATGGTTCGAATCGTTCGGGTTGATCCACATGGCATGGTGGTCGGGATGGACGCTAGACGCGGCGTTCGACCGAAACTCTTTGCCGCCGTCGGTCGACTTGTGCAGGCTGACTCCCAACACATAGACCGTCTTGTCGTCGTTGGGATCGACGCGAATTTGGCAGTAGTAGAAGGGTCTGGGGCACAGGATGTTGGACTTCTTCCAACTCTCTCCGCCGTCGTCCGAGCGGAAGATGCCGCCCGTAGCAGGGTCTTCGTCTGCGCGCGAGGTCGTTTCGCCCTGCAGCGCGGAGCGAGTGCGCTCGGTCTGGATAACGGCATAAAGGATCTTCGGATCGCGAGGATAGACCGTCAGACCAATGCGCCCCATCTTGTTCTCGGGCAATCCCTTGCTCAGTTTTCTCCAATTCTTTCCGCCATCGGTCGTCTTGTATAGACCGGCGTCCGGATCAAACTGATATTCGGGCGTATTGCTGGCGAATCGGTCGCGTCGGACGCCGTATGCGGCTGCCCACAACGTGTCTGGCTGCGTCGGATGCATCGCAATGTCGATAACGCCGCAGTTTTCGCTCAGCGCGATAGAATGGGTCCAAGTCTTGCCGCCGTCGGTCGTCTTGTACAACCCCCTCTCTTTGTTAGGCCCCCAAAACTGTCCGACCGCCGCAACATAGACTACGTCGGGGTTCTTGGGATGAATCACGATCCGGCCGATCTGCCGCGTTTCGTTGAGCCCCATGTGCTGCCAGGTCTTGCCGCCGTCCTCGCTCTTGAAGACGCCATCGCCCCAGCTGACGCTGTTTCGGGCGTTGCCTTCTCCCGTTCCGACCCACACGACATCGGGATTGGATTGCGAGACGGCGACGGCGCCGATCGAGGCGGTCGATTCGTTGTCGAAAACCGGCGCAAAGGTAACGCCGTTGTTGGTCGTCTTCCAAACGCCGCCGCTAGCGGCGGCCACATAGTAAGTGCTTGGGCTCTTATCGACCACGGCCAGTTCGGTGATCCGTCCTCCCATGCTCGTTGGGCCAATGGCGCGGGGAGAGAAATGAGCGAGCATCTCGGACGTCAGCCGAAATCCGGGATCGGCATGGGCGATCGCGACAACCGTCAGACAAACTGAAAGGACCTTCATCGAAAGCGTTTTCATCGGGCGATACCTTCTTTTTATAGAGTTCAATTGCAGGATTCGACGCGACCCGCGTGGAACCCTGCAATTGAAAGGCTCGGTCTAATCGTCAGGCTGGCTTTGTGGCCAGCCTACCAAAACCGAGAGGAGGTTTAGAGATGATTCGCTTGATGAGCGCGCTCTGCGCGATGGTCGTCGCGGCTTTGGCGATGGCCGATTGTACGGTTCAGTTTGCAACAGGCGAGGGTATGGCCAGGGGAGGCGATCGGGCGGGCCACTTTGCATTGGGCGCCCGCCGAGTCGACTGCGACGGCGAAGTTCGCATCGGCGGCAGTTTTCGCTTTACCATGGCGACCAGCAACGTGATCGGCACCGACCTTGTGCTGCCAGCCGTTCAACGGATGAGCGTCCATGAGCGTACTGCCGAGTTAGGCGGCCCTGCCATCTTGCACGTTCGCGAGGGCGGTATTGTGCGCCGCATCGAGGGCCACTGCGGCGTCGTAGCGGTGGACAACGGGCCGCCGACTGCCGCGCATCGCGACACATTGGCCATTCGATTCGTCGCTGCTAACACGACCCATCCGCCGTTCGAGTTTCGGGGCGAAGTAACCCACGGCGACATCCGCGTAGGCACGGCCGCCAACTACTGCCGCATGTGGCACGCCCACGGTCGCGGCACAGCAATGAGCGAGAACAACCGTCGAGGCGAGTTTGACTTCACAGCCATGAAGCAGGTTTGCGGAGACGTAACGCGCATTGGCGGGAATCTGAGCTTCGTCGAGATGGCCTCGAACGTTACCGGTCGGCACGTCGAGATCCGACTGCCCAATGTGCGGGAGTTCCACTCCGACGGAAACGTCGCGGAGTTCTCCGGCCCAGGCGTGATGATTTTAAGAACACGGGACGGCTTGCGCCGTTTCGAAGGAATCGTGCACGCTAGGGTTCAGGATAATCGCAGGCCCGGCGGAGCCGGCAAGCCCGACACGATAACGCTCCGATTCGTAGGCAACAGCGCGAATGCAGCCTACTCGTTCGCGGGAAGTGTTGGCCGCGGCGACATTGTCGTGGGGCAAAGATAGTTGGACAGAGCGCCCGGCATCGAACATGTCGGGCGCTCTCCTGTGCAGCCTAAGGTCTACGTCGCCGGTCGCGCCGCCAAGCCGATCGTAATCGACGGTAAGCTGGACGAGTGGGACGGTGCGCCTTGGTCGGACCCTTTCGTCGATATCGAAGGCGATCTGAAGCCCAACCCGCCCTACGAGACGCGGTTCAAGATGCTTTGGGACGACGAGCATCTCTATATCGGCGCATGGTTGGAAGAGCCGTGCGTCTGGGCGACGCTGACCGAGCACGATTCGATCGTCTTTCACGACAACGACTTCGAGGTTTTTATCGACCCGGACGGAGATACCTGCAACTACTTCGAGATCGAAATCAACGCGCTGGGCACGGTGTTCGACCTTTTCTTGGTCAAGCCGTATCGCGAAGGCGGACCGGCGCTACATGGCTGGGATTGCAAAGGGCTCCGAACCGCGGTCTGGGTGGACGGTCGCCTGAACGACCCGACCACGATCGATCGCGGCTGGAGCGTGGAGATGGCGATCCCTTTTGCCTCGCTGGACGGCACGCCTCCGCCCAGGATCGGCGACCAGTGGCGGATCAACTTCTCGCGCGTCGAGTGGCACATCGATGCGATCGACGGCAAGATCGTCAAGAAACCGAACGTGCCGGAAGAGAACTGGGTCTGGACGCCGCAAGGCGCGATCGACATGCATATGCCAGAGCGCTGGGGATTCCTACAGTTCGGACCTTAAGTCGCAGGGAAGACCCTGATTTCGGCGAAAACATGCCCAAACATGCTCCAGCCATGGTTCCACACGGCAAAACTCGGCATATTTATCCATTGGGGCATCTATGCCGTCAACGGAACGTCCGAATCTTGGTCTTTCTTTAATGGCGAGACGACCTACGACGAGTACATGGCGCAGAGGCATGGATTCACCGCCTCTCGCTACGACCCGGACGCCTGGGCGAACCTTTTCAAGAAGGCAGGCGCCCGCTATGCCGTGCTCACGGCAAAACACCATGACGGAGTCGCCCTGTTCGACACCCAGTTGAGCGACTTGAGCGTTGTGAAGCAGACCCTGGCGGGCCGCGATTTGATCCGGCCCTATTGCGAATCGCTCCGAAAGGTCGGTGTGAAGGTCGGCCTCTACTTTTCTCATCTCGACTGGAGCCATCCCGATTACGCCAGCATCGGTTCGAACGACGCAACTGCAAACCGCTATGCCTATCGACAAGGCGAGAGCGACATGGCCGCCTGGCAGCGCTTTCTCGCGTTTCATCGCGGACAGATACAGGAGATTTGCACCCAGTACGGCGAAATCGATCTAATCTGGTTCGACGGCGATTGGGAGCGCGATGCAGATACCTGGGACATGGCCGGACTGCGCCGCCAAATCGAGGCATGGCAACCTAACGCGATCCTCAACTCTAGAATGCGCGGACATGGGGACTACGACACGCCCGAGCAGGGTTTGCCGTTGGAGGCGCCGGACGGCCCGTGGGAGTTCTGCATGACGATCAACGACAACTGGGGCTATCGACCGATCGATCGGAACTACAAGACGCCAGAGCAAGTGATTCAAATCTTTTGCGACGTGATCGGCGGCGGCGGCAACCTGCTGTTAGACATTGGTCCGATGGAGGACGGCACCATCCCGCCGGAGCAGGTTGATGTGTTGGAACGATTGGGCGACTGGATCGGACGGCACCAAGAGGCCGTCTATGAGACGATCCGCGGACTGCTGAAAGGCTATCACGGCGCATCGACGCGCTCGATCGATGGTCAGTGCATTTTCCTTTTCGTGCCGGGCAGACCGGGGCAGATTTACGTCAAGGGCTTGATGGACGAGGTCAAGAAGGCGACGCTTTTGGGCTCCGGGGTCGATGTAACGCACAAGAGGATCGGCGGCGCGCCCTGGTCGAACATCCCCGGCACGCTTTGGATCGACATCCCAGACGATGCGGTCGAACCCTGCATGAGCGTCGTTCGATTGGAGCTGGCGTGAGATCGGGACTTGTTCTACTTGGCCTCTTGGCGGCGACCGCCTACATCGCGGGCATCTACTCAGATCTTGGGGTTTGGGAGCGCATAGCCAAACCCGCGCCTGCGCTGGCAATGGCGGCTTGGGTCGCTCTGCACAATGGCCACCGATGGATCGTTATCGGCCTGATCTTCTCTGCTCTGGGCGATCTGTTGTTGCACTTAGGCGATGCTTATTTCTTGGCGGGTATGGGCGCGTTCTTCCTGGCGCATTTGTCTTACATCCGCGCCTTCCGATCCAAGCCCGGACTTTCTGCCCTTCTGTTCTTTGCTCTGTGGGGATTGGTCGTCTATTGGCTGGCTTGGGATCAGCTGGGCGACTTCCGCGCTCCTGTGGCGGCCTATATTGCGATTATCTGTCTGATGATGGCGCGGGCGTCGGCCTCGGGGTCGGTCGCACTAACCGGAGCGCTTCTGTTTGGGCTGAGCGACACCCTGATCGCCATCGACCGCTGGATATGGGACGTGCCTCAGAGCGGCTTACTGATCATAGCGACCTACTGGGCGGGCCAAGCGCTGATCGCTCGCTGGGGCGCTATTCGGCCAACAACTCGCTAAAGTCCAAAGGTTCGCTAACCATGGCCAGACTGCCGTCCGGCGCGAAAGGCCACTCTTCCTTCGGTCGATCCCAATAAAGTTCGACCCCGTTTTGATCGGGATCGCGCAGGTAAAGAGCAAGGCTCACTCCATGGTCCGCGGCGCCGCCCAGCGGAATGCTAGCGGCCTCTAATCGGCGATAGGCATCGGCCAGCGCCGCCTTGGTGGGATAGCGAATTGCAAAGTGGTACAGCCCCGTACTGCCTGGCAGCGGAGGTTGCCCGCCCAAACTCTCCCAGGTGTTGAGCCCGATATGATGGTGGTAGCCGCCTGCCGCCACGAACGCCGCCCCACGACCGTATCTCTGAGTGAGTTTGAACCCGAGCACATCGCAATAGAACCTGAGCGCTCGCTCAAGATCGGCCACCTTCAAATGCACATGGCCAATGTCTGCGTTTGGATGGATCATGGAATAAGGCGGCTCAGCAAGAACCGAGCCGCCGAATGAGCATCAACACCCATTCCCAAAGTTCGACAGGATGATCGCCAGGTCGGCGTCGTCTACGATGTCGTCGTAGTTCACGTCCGCTCTCATGCAGGGACCCTCGGAGCCGAAGGCCTCCAGCACGATCGCCAGATCGATGTCGTCGATGCATCCGTCGCCCGTAATGTCGCCGGTGATGTCGGGCGTGCCGATGATTATCAGACCCAGCAAATTCCCCGAGCCGGTCGAACCGACAAGAACGCCTTCTCCGGTCGCCAAGTTCAGCTTGTACAGGTTGTCGGTCGAGTTGTCGATCAGGAACATCTCCTGCGAGAACCGATCGAACGCCAAGCCGTTCGGGTTAGTCGAACCGAGCAACGACCCAATCAGCGTCCGGTCGTTGGTCAGCACATCGATCGTCCAGGTGTTGTCCTGACCTCCGTGGGTCATGTACATCGTGTTGTTGCACGGATTGTATCCCAGGTTCTGGAATCCGCCCGTTGTGCCTGTGCCCACCAATATCGCCGTGCCCGTGTTGACATCGATGCGATAGAGGCCGGCATTGTGCGAGCTCATGCCGTACAGCGTGCCGGTACTGTCGTCATACTCCATCCCGTGCATGACGATAGCCGTGTCGCCATAGGGTCCAATCTGCGTCGTTTCGAGCGTGCCCAGATCCAACTTGAACAACGCATCGGCCGATGTGCTGCTGAGGTAGACAACGTTGTTCCTGCGATCGTAGGCCAGCGCGCCGGTCGTGGCCGGGGTCGGCGTGCCGAATACCGTACCGATCACGGTCTTCGCGCCGTTCGTCCGGTCGATAGAGTAGAGAACGCGAGAACTGTCGATCGCGAGCAGACGAGTCTGCGCGAAAGTGGTCCCCAACAAAAGTGTGGAAGCGACGATAAGCGAGAGAGCTCGCAATGTCAAAAACATAAACTCCTCCTTTGCCTAACTCCAAGGTCAGACTCTGCTTAGATTATACAACGAATTGGCGAGGTTAGAAGATCAGGCTGCCTTCTGCCAAGAGGTGAGGCTTCTGTCCCTCTCTCAGCCGCGCCTCGATCACCAGTTTGGCCGTCCAATGGCTGGAGGGGCCGGCAAGACTGATGTAGGGGATCAGCATAGGCTTGGCGCCAGGAGTTTGACGATGGTCGATCCGCGCCCCAAAGGCCAGCGCGCTCGATTGGACTCTCTCGACTTGGGCCAAGTATCGCCAATCGTTGCCGCCGTTCCATTCGGCCCGCCCGACGGCGCCCATCGCGTGCCAGCGCCCGCGCTCCAATGTCCCCACTGCTGCCACGTATCGCCGATCGCGCGATCCCAGAAAGCCCTGAAGCCCAATCGAATCAAGCCCGCGCTTTTGGTACGCCTCGAGGAAGACCCCCTTTGCGATCCATTCGAACTCCCAACTGGCGTTGGTTCGTGCTCCCGAGTTGAGCGGAACTGAGAACTCGCCCGCAAACGGAACCGTCGCAACCGCATAAAGCCCATCCACAGGGCTGTCGCCTTTTGGCCAAAACTGCGTCAATCGGACAGAAGGCGAGCGCCCAGAAGGCGAGAAACCGCGCAACCCGGATAAACGAGCATTCTGAGCGGCAGGCCCCGGCAGCGATTGGCCAAAGAGCGTCGGCTCGGCAATGCTCAGCCTCAAACTCACATCTGTCTGAGACATTGCACGAAACTGCCCCACGGTAACGGATGTTGAGTCGCCGATCGGCAGGTTAACGAAAATATCCTCGAACCGACCGCTTCGGTCCCGCATCGAGCCGTTCGCGTTCAGTTCTTGGCTCAGCGCGCGCCATTCGACAAAATACGAACCGTTGCCCATGTGGCCAGCGCCGATCAGTTCAACTCGATTGGGAATGCCTCGATAGTCGTCGGCGTTGGCGGGCAAATTCTGTGCCAGACCGCTGACCCACAGCGCGACCGCCCGACTCTTGACCTTCTTCAACGTCTCGTCGCGATACCCCTGTGCGGCAAACCGCTCGCCAAAGGCGTTCAGTTTGGGCACATGCGAATGGCACCGCGAGCAATTGACGCCATACTCCTCGGCAAACTGGGGCGTTGCGATGGCGCACCCAGAAACGGCGATGGAAAGCAAAGCAAACAGTGCGATCCTCATTCGAGCCTCCTAATTTTAAGTATGCTTAAATTATGGCTCTGCCAAGGCGCAGAAGTCAAGCGCCGAGATCAAGCCAGCCGTAGGAACGGCCGTGGGTTCTCTTGTCCCCGTTAATCGGACGACGAAGGGTCGTACTCGCACTGATAGTGGCCGTTGCAGCTTTGAGCGGAGACGACTCTCCCCAGCGCGTCGTACTGCCATTGCCAGGCGTTGAGGCCGAACGTCTCCAGCACGATGGCCAGATCCAGGTCGTCCACGACGCTGTCGTCGTTCAAGTCCTCGGGACAGCCCGTGCACGGCTGGCCGTACCTCTCCAACACCAGGTTCAGGTCGGCGTCGTCCACGCAGCCGTCGCCGTCGACATCGCCCGAGGCGCCCGCGAACTCGTACCAAGCCGAGCGCTCGTCGTTGGCGGTGTAGAGGAACCGCCACTGCTTGTCCGGGCCGTCGATGGCCGTCAGCTTGTTGCCGTTCCAAGAGTAAACGTCCGCGCCCTTCTGCGTCAGGAAGCCGTGCTGGTATTGGTAGGCCGTCGGAACGCCGTCCCGCTCCTCGTAGGCGAGCGATCCGTCGGGGTTGTAGTCGAACTCGCGCTGGACGGTTTCGGCACCGACCGTCTCCTCGGCCTGGCGCAGCGAGCCGTCCTTGTACCAGCCGAGACCGTCGAAGCCTGTGTAGTCGAACTCGGCCAGCGTCTGGCTGCTTTGGTCGTCGAAGAACGTCCAGCGCATGCGCCCGACCGCGCCCAAGGATTGGTCGTCCGCCCGTTCGAGGGTAACCCCGAGCGATCCTCCCGCGACATCGGAGGATTGGGACATGAGCCGCCCGGCGCCGTCGTAGCCGTAGAGGGCGATGGTTTGTCCGTTGCGCTTGATTTTGGCCAGGTTGCCGGAGGCTTCGTATTCGAACTCGTATCTGGCCAGCAGTTCGGTTCCGCGCTTAACGCGGGGCTCTTTCAGGCAGCCGTCGGGCCAATAGTCGCGCTCTTGGACGATGGTAAAGAGGGGATTCTGGCCATCTCCGAACGTCTCGGTCTGGCGCAACAGGTCTCCCGTCTCCTTGCCGCCCGACTGGTCGTAATCGTACGCGGGTTCGAACAGGTGCAGGGGGACAGGGCGGTCGACAGCGCGCCCGATGCAGCGGCCAGTCGGCAGGGCTGATGGAACCCGTCCGGCTCGCTGTCGGCCCTCAGCCCGCCCAGCGCGTCGTAGTGGTATCGGGCAGCGATGGAGACGGAGGTCGAACGAGACTAACTAATTGAGGTTGCTGAGTTCACTTGCGCGCCGCAGGAGCTATGAGCTCAGACACAATGCTCTAAATCAATCTTGCTAATCTTTGCGCTTAGAGGGCTTCTTAGGTCTCTCGGCAAGACGGACGAGGCATTCGTGCGGGTAGTGGCCGCGGACGGTCAGCGAATTGCCTTGTCGGACCCACACTGCCGTCTTCGCCGTTAAGTGATGTCGGGCAATCGCGACATCGGCCACGGGATCGACTACTTCGGCGACAATGTGCTTGTCGAAGACTTGAAGAAGTTCCTTTTCGAAAAATTGTGCGTATTTCTCGGCTGGGGCCGGGTCCACTCCACGATCGGCGAACCATTTTCGTTCAGAAATGAACGCCGAACTGAGCGGCAACGCAGTGTTATCCCTCGACTGCTTTATAACCACCAACTTGACACACTGCGACTTCACTCCATCAAGAAACTTCCGGTTGCGGATCGGGAAGTCGCCTTCGAGCGGGATTTGAAACTCAGCGAACATCGGCGGACTGATAGCTTCCTGGCCGATGCATACCACGAGGCATCCAGTCGCTCCTTGGAACGCTTCAGCCAACTCCGGCTCTGGATTTTGGTGGATGCGCGCGTTGTCGACTCCATTTTCCGAGACCACCCAAGCGCTGTGCGTCGTGGCAAAGCGCGCGATGAAACGCCACAGCTCCTCTGGCATCATGAAAAAATCGACGGAGAGAACGGGAGGCTCAGGCTCTTCCCAATACATCTTGTCTTCAAGAAACTCCTCGCTGGGGTCGAGGGGCACGCGCGCCCACTTTCCAGCCTCTGGGTAGATATGCGGCCTGGGCAGGGTTAGTCGAAAGAACTCCTCGTCCAGCGGGACGAGGAGATTCTGAAGCTTCTCTCTCGTCTCGGGTGTCAGGTGCGTCATTATCTCCTCCAAGGAGCATCTGGCCGCAAGGTCTTGAATATGATCGTCCAAGGTCATTGTCTTCCGGCGCCTCAAGTCGCGAACGCAGGATGCCCAACAGTGAAGCTTGTTCTCAAGCGTTTGTTGCGCGTTAAAAGAAAACCCGGCGCTTGGATACTGAGACAAATAAGCGTCGATTCCAGCAATGTCTTGGTCGGACAATTTCAATGTCAACGCAACAACTCCTTCTGCCAGTAACAAGACTGTTTTATTTCGTCTATTTTATAGAAAGTCCTTAGAATCCCATCCTTCGCAATCACCATGTATTCGAACGTATTCGGGTCCATAACAGCCAAGTCCCCACTCTTACGGAGGTGGGTCAGCGTGCCTGGTCGCGTCGCAAGATCCAAAGCCAACCCCACATACTCATCAAAGTTCTTGGCGCCAAGCTTACCAGCATGTCTTACAAACTGATCGAGCGCTTAGGCATCATCTCTAAATCTTAGTAAACTGTTGCCGGTCTGAACCGCGAGCCTAGCCCCGTCGTCGAGCGCGCCCAGGGCGGGGAATGCGCCAGCGAGGGAAAGCCCGCGATCAAGATACCCCATCTCTTCGCCCCAGCAATCGCGACCCGAGATGCCCGCGCGAACGCTTTCGACGGGATTGGCGTTGGCCGCAAAGGTCGCGGCCGTCTTGAGCCTAGCCAGCGCGGCAATCCCGCGCTCGCAGCCTTTGCCTTGGCGCGGAAGCTGTCTGCCGTTGGCATCGAGATAGAGGCCTTCGTCGGTGAAGTAGAAGCCGTCGTAGGGCTCCTCGGTCGGGATGCCGACGCTGCCCTCGGGCATGACGAGCGGGGCTTTCTGGGGGGTTCCCAGCTCTGCTACCCTGAAATTGCCCGAGTCGTCGGCGTATCCGCCTAGACCGGGTTCCCATCGTTTCCCCGAGGCTGCCTGAAACCGATAGGGCTGATTGAAGTCGTCGGGCGAGCTGGACGGCAAGAGCCTGCCGCTCGCGTCGTAGTCGTACCGGGCAATCGGACTGACCGTTGAGAAGAAACAGTGCCGCTATTCGATTAGCTCAATTCGCACTCCGTCTTTGCTCATTCCTTACTTGACAAGCACGCTCGCACTCGAACTTGTTCTTTCTCTATTAGAGCCGCAATTTGGCGGAAACCACACATGGCCTGTTTCATCTCATCAGTGGACCATGGAGCACCATCGGCGAGCCAATCGTAAACTAACAAATCAATTTTAGATAATGCTGTATCAACATCTTTTTGGAATTGTAACGACAAGATGGTCGAGACCGCCAGAAATGCCCTAATATCAGATACTATTAGGCCAAGTTTTTGAGATGGCACCGATATCTTTCCGGACAGTATCCACTCAAGGCGAAGGTGGATTTGATCCAGCTGGCGCAGACCATATTCAAGTTCATCAACATTCATCATTCCAGTGCAGTAGCTATCAACTATTTAGTTTTCCAATAGACAGTAACGACTGTGCCGTCCATCTCCAAGACGACTGCCATACCGTTGCTCTTGTCCCAGAAGACAGTACGCCCAGCACGGCCGGGAACTGACTCTCCTTGATTTATGGCCTCTTCAACGGCGGAAGGATAGATGCCTCGGGCCTGCATTTGATCGAAAGCATGTCCAGTGTACCTTCTGCCGAAGACTTCGCCTGGCAGGTTCTGTCCGGCGGGTATGGCACGCTCCCTGTGGCCGCGGACGCCTACTGGTGATCTTGGGCTTACATCATCGCCAATTCTAAAAGCTTCATGGCCAGCGCCGAAGAACTTCTTTCCACCCCTTGCCGCTTTTCCCGCCGCTCCTATCAGCGGCAGGTCAGAAAGGCCGCTAAGAACTCGGTCGCAGTCGGAGATCGGCCTGCCGCGACCGTCTCTGCCGTAGCCGGCCATCAGCAGCCCGGAGCCGGGAGCCGATTCCAGCACGAATCCGCCTATTTCGCCGGCAACATCGGCCTGAGCGAATCCCTTTGCGGCCAGATTGCCGTTGAACTCTCTTCGGCTGAAATCTTCGTTCGTTGCTCCCGCAAGT